>JBKJWA010000259.1:0-22837 GCA_046716705.1 Gaiellaceae bacterium | reverse complement strand
GCCTCCCTCCCTGGACATGAGCGAATCGTTAGGGGCAGGGAAAAAGCGGGAAAAGCGGCTTCCGAGCCCGCTGAAAGCACGTCCTTACGGATAGCGGGAACGCACACCTAAGGAGGTGTCATGAACGCATCTGCGACGAGAACGCCGCGACGGCGTACGCGACTGTTCGCTCGCGTTGCTGTCCCTGTCGCCGCCGCGGCCGCACTCACAGCGGCGCTCCTGCCGGGCTCGGGCTCGGCCGTGGCGCTCGTACCACCGAACAACACGGGCGAGCCGAGCATCGTCGGCGAGCCGGTGGAGGGACGCACGCTGTCGGCAAACCGAGGCACGTGGTCCGGCACGACGCCGATGTCCTTCGCGTACCGCTGGCTGCGCTGCCCGACGGACGGCGGCAACGCCGACGGCTCCAACTGCGCCGGCATCGGAGGCGCGACCGCTACGACGTACCGCCTGCGCAACGCCGACGTCGGCATCCGCATCCGCGTGCGTGTCACCGCCACGAACGCGGACGGCTCCGACTCGGCGGCGTCCAACGCGACGGCGATCGTCCAGGGCTCGGCGGGCCCACGCGTCGTCGACGAGCCGACGATCTCGGGATCGCCGACGCTCGGCGCCACCCAGACCGCCAACCCTGGGACGTGGGCCGGCACGCACCCGATCACGTTCACGTACCAGTGGCGGACCTGCAACAGCGCCGGTGGCAACTGCTCGTCGATCAACGGCGCTACCGGCAGGACCTACGTGACGCGGAGCTCGGACATCGGCCGGACGCTACGCATCCGGGTGACCGCTCGTAACACGATCGGCACCGAGACGGCAACGTCGGTGCCGACGGCCGTCATCAACGTCGCGGCGCCGACGGGGTGCCCCGGCGGGAACGGCCCGGTGAACATCACCCAGGTGACGCCGCCGGCACGGCTGCTCGTGGACCGGTTCCAGGCGAACCCGAACCCGATCCCGCGCTCCTTGGGCGCGCTGACCGTCGGCTTCCGGGTCACCGCCTGCGGAGGTCGCCCCGTCGTGGGCGCGCTCGTGTACGTCACGGCCGTGCCGTACAACCAGTTCGCCATCGTGCCCGAGGCGCAGACGGGTGGTGACGGTATCGCGATCCTGCAGATGCAGCGCTTGACGGGCTTCCCCGCAGCGAAGAACCAGACCCTGCTCGTGATGTTCGTCCGGGCCCGCAAGGGCGGCGAGCCTGTGCTCGCGGGCATCTCGACGCGGCGCCTGATCTCCTTCCGGCTCGCGAAGTAGGAGGATCCCCTCCAGGGCTGAGTCGCCGGCTTGCCGGCGGCTCAGCCTGCCGCGCGCAAGGCGACGCCTACGCGCGCTCTTGCCCGCTCGCGCGCGGCGCCGACGAAGTCGCGGAAGAGCGGCGCCGGCCGCACGGGCCGCGACTTGAACTCCGGGTGGAACTGGCTCGCGACGAACCACGGATGCTCAGGCAGCTCCACGATCTCCACGAGCCTTCCCTCGTAGACGGTCCCCGAAACGACGAGCCCAGCGCCGACGAGCTGTGGACGAAGGTGGTTGTTCACCTCATAGCGGTGGCGGTGCCGCTCGTGGACGACGGCCTCACCGTAGAGGGAGCGTGCCACGGTCCCCTCGGCCAGCTCGACGGCCTGCGCGCCGAGCCGCATCGTGCCGCCGAGGTCCTCGATCTCCTTCTGCTCAGGCAGGAGGTCGATCACCGGATACGGCGTCTCGGGATCCATCTCCGTCGAGTTTGCTCCCTCAAGTCCGACTACATGCCGCGCGAACTCCGAGACGGCGACGTGCATGCCGAGGCAGATGCCGAGGTACGGGATGCCCCGCTCCCTCGCGACACGGCAGGCGAGGATCTTCCCCTCCCAGCCACGCGAGCCGAAGCCTCCGGGCACGAGCACGCCGTCCACCTCCTCGAGCTCGCGCTCAGCCTCCTCGAGCGACATCCCTTCAGCATCGACCCAGCAGACGTTCACGTGGCAGCCGTGATGGATGCCCGCGTGCTTCAACGCCTCGTGCACGGAAAGGTACGCGTCGTGGAGCTTCACGTACTTCCCGACGAGCGCGATCTCGACGGTGATGTCGCGCTCGCCGATGCGTGACGTCAGCGACTCCCACTCGCCCAGGCTGACCGGCGCGGCGCCAAGGCCGAGCTTCTCGCAGACGAGCGAGTCGAGACCTTGCTCGCGCAGCGCCTCGGGCACGAGGTAGACGTCCTTCACGTCCTCGTTCGACACGACGGCCTCGGGCTCGACGTCGGCGAAGAGCGCGATCTTGTCGCGGATGTCCGCCGACAGGGGGTCGCGCGAGCGGCAGACGACGACGTCCGGGTGGATACCGATGCGGCGCAGCTCGTTCACCGAGTGCTGTGTCGGCTTCGTCTTCAGCTCGCCCGCCGAGTCGATGAACGGCACGAGCGTGACGTGGAGGTAGAGAACGTTCTCGGGACCGGCCTCGCGGCGGAACTGGCGAATCGCCTCGAGGAACGGCTGCGACTCGATGTCGCCGACGGTGCCTCCGATCTCGGAGATGACGACGTCGCAGTCCGTCGTCTCCCCCACGCGGCGGATGCGCTCCTTGATCTCGTTCGTGATGTGCGGGATCACCTGCACGGTCGAGCCGAGGAACTCGCCTCGGCGCTCCTTGCGGATCACCGAGTACCAGACGGCGCCCGACGTGTGGTTCGAGGTCGCGCTGAGGTTCTGATCGAGGAAGCGCTCGTAGTGGCCGATGTCGAGATCGGTCTCGGCGCCGTCCTCCGTCACGAACACCTCGCCGTGCTGGAAGGGGCTCATGGTGCCCGGGTCGACGTTGATGTACGGGTCGAACTTCTGCATCTCGACCTTGAAGCCCCGCGCTTTCAACAGCGCGCCGAGCGACGCGGCGGTGATCCCCTTGCCGAGCGATGACACCACGCCGCCCGTGACGAAGACGTACTTCACGGCACCGCGGGTCACGGCTGCCTCCCGAGCGCGTCGAGCTCGCGCAGAACCGGAGTGCGCTCGATGAGCTCGCCGAGCGAGCGGATGTCACCGAGGAGATTGAGGGAGGCGAGGGCGCCGATCGCAATCCACTGTCCGCGCCCCGTGAGCCTGCCCACGGACCTCAAGCCTAGCAGCCCGCCCAGGACGTTCGATCCCGCGTCGCCAAGCATCGCCATCTCACGACAATCGCAGGGCAGGAGGACGGCAGCCGGCAGGAGCGGGGCGCGCAGCGGCGCGGCGATGAGGAGGTACGCCTTGAGGGCGCGGCCCGGCTTCGTGTCGAGCTGGTTCAAGAGGTTCGCCGCGAACCCGACGAGGAGCCCCCCGGACAGCTTGCGCGTCGCGAGCAGGCCGACGGTGGGGATGGCGACGAGCTTCAGCACGCCCGTCGTCCGGCCCGCGCGAAGGTGAGCGCGCAGTCCACGTTCCGGGCCGCCCCAGAGATCGTCGGCGAGCCCGGTGGCGGCGATCGCCGCCGCCGCCGGCCCTGACGACAGGGCGAGGCACCAACCCACGAGTGGGAGACGGAGCCCGCGATGGTTGACGCCCTGAGGGCCGACCGCGAGCAGCACGTCGAGCACCTGCCGTCCACGATGAGCGAAGCCTGCGGGATCGCGGCCGGTTGTCCGATGGCCGAGCGGAAGCTCGACCTCGCGGATCGTGAGGCCGGCGCTCAGGGCGTCCATCGTCATCGCAACCTCGCAGCCGAAGCCTGCGGCCAGCGGGAACGATGCGCGCCGCGCTTGCTCGGAGAGCGCCCGCTGGCCGGACAGCGGCTCGCGCGGCTCGAAGCCGGTGCACAGGCGGATGAGCGTGCGCGCGACCCGCTTGGCGATCCCGAAGCCCCCACCCTGGCGCTCGGTAAACGCCGCCACGGTGAGATCCGCGCCCGGCGCGAGCAGCGGCGCCAAAGCTCCCTGCACGTCCGCGTCACAGAGCAGGACGGGGCCGGCCGGCGCCTCCCCCTCGGCGAGCGTGAGCGCCTGACCCTTCCCGCGCCTGGGCAGACGGACGACTCGCGCACCGGCTTGCTCGGCGACGGCGGCCGTCGAGTCCCGGGAGCCGTCGTCGGCGACGATGACCACCGCTCCGGGCAGCTCACGGCGTAACGCGGCGATCGTCGTTCCGATCCTCGCCTCCTCGTCGCGTGCCGCGATGAGGATCGTCGGCGTACGGGTCACCGCTCGCCGGGCACAGGAGGGGCGGCGGCGACGGCGGCGATCGGCGGCAGGATGCCGTCGGTCGCCGTCTGCTTCAGTCCGTAGCTCCCGGGTCGGCCGCCCGCGAGCAGCAGCGCGAGCGCCAGTCGTCCCACTTCCGTGTCCACGAAATCGACGCTCGACAGGCCCGCCTTGTCGAACGCATCGACGGCCGTCGCGAAGGCACGGGAGGTCTCGACGCCGACTGCGGGCACACCGCTCGCTGACAGCCCTTCGTAGAAGCCGCGTAGCAACCGTGACGTCGGGCCCTGCTGCGAGGCGACCGAGCGGGCGACGACAACGGCGTCGGCGGGCAGCCCCTCGTTCCCCGATCGTTCCGCTACCAGCTGCGGCGACAGCAAGCGCCAGACCGGAGCCCTCCCGCCGCGGACGAGCTCCTGTGCAAGCCGCCGGCCGAGCTCGCGCGCTGCGTCCGGCCGTGCGAACCTCGCGAGTGCGGGGCGCCCGTCGAGCAGGCTGCTGAGCGCCTCGTCGTCGACGGGTACCCGGAGCGCGCGCATTCGGAGCGTCGCGCCGGCTCCGGCATCGACAAGCGTTCGCTCAACGAGGTCGCGTACGTCGTCGTCCACGGGGCCTACAAAGACGAGCGCGACCCGTCGCCTCGCCAGCCGATCGGCCATCAGCACCGGGTAGGACTCATCCACGTACGCTGTAGCCGCCCGCTGGGCGCGCGAGAGGTCTCCGATGCGCAGGCGAGCCGCGTCGAGGCTGCGTTGCAGCTCGTCGACCTTCGAGTTGAGCAGGCTCCGTTCGCCCTTCGAGACGAAGCCGCCGCTCGAAATACCGACGCCGACGAGGATGCCGATCACGAGCGCGAGGAAGACGGCAGCCAGCGAGGCAACGTGATAGCGAAGGTCGAACATCGCTCAGGCGGAGGCGCCGTTCCCGTCCAGTCCGGCGGCGGTCTGCACGAGCTCGTAAAACCGGTACGCTGCCACCCTCGGCAGCGCACGCGGACGGCCGAGCGCCTCGGGCCTCCAGGGGCCTTCGACGGCCACCGTGACGACGGTTCGATCGGGCTCGACGGCTGCGAGTCGCACCTCGACGTCGAGCCGGTCCGCGCTGAGGCTCCACACGACGCGCTCGTGCAGCTCGATCGTCTTCACGATCGCAACGCCGGTCGCACCCCCCTTCCGGAAGAGCGTGGGCGACGACGGCCCGGCGACCTGCCAGCGGGCGCCCTCGCGGAAGCCGCGGGCATCGGGCCGCACGGCGGAGACTGTCGGCCACCAGTCGGCGAGGTGGTACGGCTCTGCGAGGAAGCGCCAGACCTCGACGCGCGACGCGAGCACCTCCTGGGACGCCTCGGCCCTCACACCCTGGCGAGCTCGTGTTGTTGCAGAGTTGGCACGGTCCGGTCTCCCATGCGCGCGGCCTTCCCCAGTATGCTCGCAGCGGGGAGGAGGCTGGGAGCACCTAGACCGGACGGCCAGGTCCGAAACAGCCGCGTCCAGGCCGTGCCCGTCCGTGTCAGCCGATGCCGAGCATCGAGAGCAGGCGCTGGCCAAGCAGCTGGATGAAGCTCCGCAGGTCGGGCGAGGCGAGGATCGCCACGACAATCCCCGCCAGGCCGGCGCCCGCGAACGCGACGAGCGGCCACACGCCGACCCGCCTGCTCACGAGCCGCGAGACACCCTTCGCATCGACGAGGATCTCGCCCACGCGCAGCCGAGCCATGAACGTCGACGACATGCCCTCCCGGCTCCGCTCGAGAAACTCGACGAGGTTGAAATGCGTGCCGACGGCGACGATCAGCTCGGCCCCCTTCTCGTACGCCAACAGCAGCGCGACGTCCTCGCTGATGCCCGGCGCCGGCACTGCGTGGTACGGAAGGCCGAGCTGCTCGGCCCTCGCCGCCCCCGGAGCATCGCCTGTCGCCGGGTACGCATGGATGACGAGCTCGGCGCCGCACGCAAGCGTCGCGTCGGAGACCGAGTCCATGTCGCCGACGATGACGTCCGGCCGGTATCCCGCTTCGCGCAACGCATCCGCGCCGCCGTCGACGCCCACGAGCACCGGCTTGAAGTTCCTGATGTAGCCGCGCACGATGCGCAGGTCGTGCTTGTGTCCGGGGCCGCGCGCGACGACGAGGACATGACGGTCTCGGAACCGGGTCTCCAGCGCGGGGAACTCGATTCCCTCCGCGAGCAGGCGGCCTTCGTCGCGGAGGTAGCGCATCGTGTTGTCGGCGAAGCTCGAGATCGCCTCCGCCAGGCGCGCCTGCTGCTCGTCGAGCGCATGGACGAGCTCGAGCTCGTCGACCACCCGGCCCGTCGCCAGGCACTCCCCGTTGCGGAAGACGGCGCCGCCGCGCACGCTGATCCACTCCCCCTCGGAGAGCTGCTCGAAGAGCGGCGCCCCGGGCGCGTCGACGAGCCGAACGCCGCCCCGAAGAAGGGTCAGCGGCCCGCGGTTCGGGTACTTGCCGCTCGACGAAGGCGAGACGTTGACGACGACGCGCACGCCCGACTCGACGAGCTCCTCGGCCGAGACACGGTCGAGCTCGGCATGGTCGATGATGGCGACGTCATCCGCGGACAGACGTCGCACGAGGTGCTTCGTGCGCCGATCGAGCCGCGCCCGCCCAGTCAGCTCGACCGCGTCGCGTGCACGCCCCTTCGTGCGCTGAGATCTGGCTCGTGTCGCCATCTCGTCCTGTCTATCCGCTCGCGCCGTCGGCAACTGTCGTAAGGAACTCGCGGCCGCCGAGCATACGCGCGAGCTCCTCGCGCCGCTCGTCCTCACCGAGCTCGCGGATCCGCGTATGCGTCGGATCGCCAGGCACCTTCTCGACGCTGAAATGTCGCTCCGCACGGCTCGCGATCTGTGGGAGGTGCGTGATCGCGACGACCTGCGCGCGCTCTGACAGCCGCACGAGCGTGTCGGCGACGGCGTGGGCGGTCTGCCCGCCGATGCCCGCGTCGATCTCGTCGAAGATCATCGTCGCGCCGCCTGCGACGGCCGCGATGGCGAGCGCGATCCTCGACAGCTCGCCGCCCGATGCTGTCTGCGCGACGGGCGCGAACGGTAGCCCGGCGTTCGGGCGGATGAGGAACGTCACTTCGTCGGCGCCGCTCGAGGAAGGCTCGCGCTCACCGACCTCGGCCACGAGCTCACCCTCCCCCATGCCGATCGACTCCAGCTCCGTGGAGACGGCCGTGGCGAATGCCGCCGCGGAGGACCGGCGCTGCCTGGCCAGAGCCGCGATGAGCTCGTCCGCGCGACGCTGTGCGTGCTCGAGCGCCTCTGCCGACGCAGCGACGGGATCGTGCCCGTCCGCCAGCGCATCGAGCTCTGCACGGGCCGCGGCCGTCCGCTCGACGAGCTCCGCCGTCGTCTCGACGCGATAGCGGCGGCGGAGATCGGCGAGTTGCTCAAGCTCTGACTCGACGTGCTCGAGCCTGCCGGGATCGGCCTCGAGAGCCGAAGCGAACGCCTTCACCGTCGACGCGACGTCGCGCAGGCGCATGTCGAGCTCACGCAGCTCGCCTGCAGCCCCGTCGAGCTCGGCGGCGATGCCCGAGACGCCGTCGAGGGCCGTGAACGCTTCCGCGGTGAGCTCCGCGGCGCCCTGCCCGTCATCCGGCGAGAGGGCTGCTCCTGCTTCCGCCGCCGCCTCCGCGAGCTCTGTCACGTGGCGCAACCGCTCCCGGCCGGCCCGAAGCTCCTCCTCACGCTCGACCGTGACCTCCGCCGCGTCCTCCACGAGAGCCCTGAGCTCGGCAATCCGCTCCGTGGCCGACGCCGCTCCGCGCACGAGCTCGTCGTGAGCGCGCCGGGCTGCCTGAAGCTCTCGCCAGGCTGCGCGCAGCCGCGCCCGCCGGCCGAGCTGCTCCTCGCCGCAGTAGGCATCGAGGACGTCCAGCTGATACGAGGCGCGTGCCAGCCGGCGTTGCTCGAACTGGCCTGACATCGCCACGAGCCGCTCGGTGGCGGCCGCCACGTCCTCGCGCGCCGCCGCGCGGCCCCAGGCGTACGCGCGCGTACGGCCGTCCGCGAACACGCGCCGGGCGATGACGACATCCTCCTCGCCCTCCGGCCGCAGCTCGAGGAGCGGCAGGACGTCGTCCTCCTCGAGCGCACCGGCCGGCGCCTCGAGCTCGGCCTCGACGTATGCATCTGCGCCTTCGGCGCCCACGAGCGCTGCGTCGCCACGCGCGCCGAGCAACAACCCGACGGCCTGCGCGAGGATCGTCTTCCCCGCGCCGGTCTCACCGGTGATCGCGTTCAGGCCCGGAGCGAGCTCGAGCTCGGCCTCGCGGATGAGGACGAGGTTCTCGATGCGAAGCCTACGAAGCAAAAGTTTCGCGGTAGCGGTTGACGAACGTCGCCTCCGGTAGCACGGCGAGTAGCGCGGGGCGATCGCCGAGCCGGACGGACATCGAGCCCCCGTGCGAGAGCGTCGCCAGCTCGTGGCCGTCGACGAGCACCGTCACGCCGACGTCGAGCGTGCGGTTACCCACGACGACGTCGCGTCTGCGCGGGACGACGAGCGACCGCGCGTGCAGCGAGTGCGGCGCGACGAACGTCACGGCCATCGCGTCCAGCCCCCAGACGAGGACGGGGCCGCCGTTCGAGAGGTTGTAGGCCGTCGATCCCGTCGGCGTGGAGCAGATGACGCCGTCGCACGCGACCGAGCCGAGGCTCTCGTCGCCGATCTGCCACTCGAGCTCCACCATACGGCCTAGCGTGGCGCTCGTCGCCACGACGTCGTTGACGGACACCGCCCGCTGCCCGGCCGCCTCGACGTCGAGCGTCGCCAGCTCGAGCACGGTGAACTCACCGGCGAACACGCGCGCGAGCCCGGCCTCGAGCTCGCCGCCGTCGATCGACGTCAGGAAGCCGACGCGGCCGAAGTTGACGCCGAGCACGGGGACACCCGCTCCGAGATACCGCTGCAGTGCTCGCAGCATCGTCCCGTCGCCGCCGAGCACGATGACGATGTCCGGCTCGGTGCCTTCGCCGCCGACGATCTCGACGCCAGCCCCGGTGGCGAATGCCTGCAGCCGTGCGACCGCGTCCCCGATCGCCTCCGGCTTGCCGTGCGTGACCACGGCCGCCCGGCGCACGGGCTCAGCCGACTGCAGCTGCGATCCAGGCATCGAGCTCATCTGGAAGGTTGGGCTGTTCGTCGTGGACGAGGTGGAGGAAGAACTCTCGGTTTCCCTTCGGGCCGGGAAGGCCCGAGTCTACGACGCCGGCCACGCGGGCGTTCCAGCCGAGCGACGCCTGCGAGACGTCGCGCAGCACGCGCGCGTGAACCGCAGGGTCGCGGACGACGCCGCGCTTCGCGTCCGTGCGGCCCGCCTCGAACTGCGGCTTCACGAGCGGAAGTGCGTGCCAGCCGTCGGCAGCCGCGTCGAGGGCCGGTGGCAGCGCCGTCCGCAGCGAGATGAACGAGACATCGCACGTGACGACCTCCGGCCCGTACGGCAGCTCGGGAAGATTGCGGGCGTTCACGCGCTCGAGCACCGCCACGCGTGGGTCGTCCCGAAGACGTGGGTGGAGTTGGCCGTAACCGACATCGAGGGCGATAACGTGCGCCGCGCCGTGCTGGAGCAGGCAATCCGTGAACCCGCCGGTGGAAGCGCCCACATCGAGGCAGCGCAGCCCTGCGACCGACACCCCGAGCGCCTCGAGCGCGTGCTCGAGCTTCTCGCCGCCCCGTGAGACGTACCGCGGCGGCCGCTCGACGACGAGCTCGGCGCCCTCGTCCACCTGCTCGCCGGCCTTCTCGTGGCCAGGAACGCGCCCCGCGAGCACGAGCGCCTGCGCCTGCGCGCGCGACTCGGCGAGACCGCGCTCCACGAGCAGGACGTCGAGCCGCTTCTTCATGCTTCAAGCCTAGAGACAGACGCTGCGCTTGCCATCGTCGAAAGCGGCCATCGATCAGTCACCACACAATGAAAGATTGTCCGGAACTACCCTTCGGTTCTTCGCCGTGAAGGCTCCTACTGCGTGCGCACGGCGAGGTCGGTGACGATCTCGCCGAGCACCGCCGTGTCGGCGTCGATGGCCGCCAGCCGCCTGTGCGCGCGACCCGCGGCGTCCGTCGCGAGCGTACGTGCGCCTTCGGCGCCGTGGATCGCGAAATAGCCGTCCTCGTCGATGACGTCGTCGACGATCTGAAACAGAAGCCCGAGCTCCTCGCCGAACTCTCTCCATGTCAGCTGCTCCGGCACGGGAACCTCCGCGGCCCACAGCGCGCAGCCGACCGAGGCCGCGAACAGCCGCCCGGTCTTCAGCCTGTGGAGCGTCGCGAGGTCGTGCACCTCGCCGTGGATGTCGAGATGCTGGCCGCCGATCATCCCCAGCGTCGCCTCCGCGAGCTCGCGGGTCACGTCGGCGGTCGGATAGACCGCGGCCTGGCGGAATGCCTCGGCAAGCAGCGCATCGCCGGTGAGGATCGCGTCGGCCTCCCCGAAACGCGCCCACATGCTGGGACGGCCGCGCCGGACGTCGTCGTTGTCGAGCGCCGGCAGGTCGTCGTGGACGAGCGAGAACGAGTGGACGAGCTCGAGCGCGGCGGCCGCAGGCAACAGATGCTCGGCCTCCGCGCCCGCCGCCTCTCCCGTCGCCAGGCAGAGGACCGGGCGCACGCGCTTGCCGCCCGCCTCGAAGCCGTAGCGGACGGCTTCGGCGAGATCGCCGAGCTCCGGCACGAGCTCCAGACGGGCCAGATACGCCTCGACGAGCCCGCGCAGCTGGTCAGGTGACTTCACGTCAGGCGTCCAACTCGTGCTTCGCGCGCTCGATCTCTGCGTGCGCTTCCCGTGCCAGCCGCGCGATCTCGTCGAGGAGCTCGAGAGCTACGTCGGGCTCCTCGGTCTGCTCGAGCCTCGCGCGCGCCTCCTCCAGTTGCGTCAGCAGCTGCTCCGCGTGTTGAAGCGGGTCCACGGCAGCGCTCATGCGACTCGTTCCCGGGCGACGCGCGCGAGCACACCGTTCACGAGCTTGGCCGCCTCATCGGAGGCGTAGCGCTTCGCAAGATTCACGGCCTCGGAGATCGCCACCTCGACGGGGACCGTACCGTGGACGAGCTCGTAGATGCCGATGCGCATGACGTTTCGCTCGAGGACGCCCAGGCGGTCGGCGCGCCACTCGTCGGACGCTTCGTCGATCCTCCGGTCGAGCTCGGCCGCCTCGCCGGAGACCGCCTCCGCGAGCTCGCGGCTGAACTCGTCGATGTCGCCCTCGTACAACGATGCGAGCGGCTGGCCCGTGAGGTCCCACTGGTAGAGAAGGAACAGTGCGGTGCGCCGTGCCGCGCGACGGCCAGCCATCAGGCTCTCCCCAGCGCCGGCAAGTCTCCTGCTTCGTCGATGAAGGATGTCGAGTAGCGGCCCGACGTGAATGCCTCCGAATGCATGATGTCGATCGCGAGCTCGCGCGTGGTATGCACGCCGTCGATCACCAGCTCGGATAGCGCCCGGCGGCAGCGTGCGATGGCGGCGTCGCGGTCGAGATCCCACACGATGAGCTTCGCAAGCAGCGAGTCGTAGTGCGGCGAGACCTCGGTCCCCTCCTCGAGGTGCGTGTCCAGCCGGTCGAACGGCCCGAGAGGTGGCCGGAACCGGGTCACGCGGCCGGGCGAGGGTGCGAAGTTCGCCGCAGGGTCCTCGGCGTTGAGCCGCACCTCGATGGCGTGGCCGCCTCGCGGCGCGCGCCCGGTCATCGCCAGCTGCTCTCCGGCGGCGATGCGAACCTGCTCGCGCACGAGATCGAGGCCCGTCACGAGCTCCGTGACCGGATGCTCCACCTGAAGCCGCGCATTCAGCTCGATGAAGTAGAACGAGCCGTCCGCCCCGACGAGGAACTCGAAGGTGCCCGCGTTGAGATAACCCACGGCGCGACACGCCCGCTCGGCTGCGTCCTCCATCGCCTCGCGCTGGTCCGGTGTGAGCGCCGGTGAAGGCGACTCCTCGACGAGCTTCTGGTGGCGACGCTGGATCGAGCACTCGCGCTCGCCGAGCGTGAGGACGTTTCCGTCGCCGTCCGCGAGCACCTGCACCTCGACATGCCGCGCCGGCACGAGTGCCTGCTCGACGTAGATCCGGCCGTCGCCAAACGCGGCCTGCGCTTCGGCGGACGCAGTCCGAAACGTCTCCTCCAGCTCAGCCGCCGAGGAGACGAGCCTCATGCCCTTTCCCCCACCGCCCGCCGTTGCCTTCAGCAGCACCGGATACTCGAGGTCCTCCGCAGCCGCGAGCGCGTCGGGGGCGGTCGCCACGCCGTCGGTGCCGGGGACGACGGGCACGCCCGCTGCCTCCATCGCAGCCTTCGCAAGCACCTTGTCGCCCATCTCCTCCATGACCTCCGCGCCCGGGCCGATGAAGACGAGCTCGTTCTCGGCGCAGGCGCGCACAAACGCCGGGTTCTCGGCCAGGAAGCCGTACCCGGGATGAACCGCGTCGCAGCCCGTCGTCTCGGCGGCGCCGATCACCGAAGGGATGGCGAGATAGCTCTCGGTGGCGGCCGGCGGGCCGATGCAGACAGCCCGGTCGGCCATCCGCGTGTGCAGCGCCCCGCGGTCGGCGGTCGAGTACACGGCGACCGCCTCGATGCACAGCTCGTGGAGCTTGCGGATGACCCGCACGGCGATCTCCCCGCGGTTGGCGATGAGCACGCGTGTGAACATGCGATCGCCCTAGAGGACCGGGACGCGACCGTCGGCGAGCTCGAGCTCGAAGAGCAGCTGGCCGTATTCGACCGGCTGCGCGTTCTCGGCGTGGATCGCGAGGACGGTCCCCGGCTGGTCGACCTTCACCTCGTTCATGAGCTTCATCGCCTCGAGGATGCAGAGGGTCTGGCCGGCCGTGACGACGTCGCCGACCGAGACGAACGGGTTCGCGCCCGGTTCGGGCGCCCGGTAGAACGTGCCGACCATCGGCGCCTCGATGCGAATCAATCCTGGCGCCGTGGGCGACTCGAGGACCGGTTCCAGCTCCTCGCTGGTGACGTCGGAGGCCGTGGCCGCCGGCGCCAGCCCTCCGGGGATCTCGCCGGCGCGGCGCACCGTCACGCGCATGCCCGCGTCCTCGATCGTCACCTCCTGAACACCCGACTCCTGGACGATGCGGACGATCTCGCGGATGCGCTCGGAGCGACCGGGCTCCGGACCGCCCGCCTCGTCGTCGTCACGGCGCCCGCGACCACGGATCCTCTGGAGGAGCGGCTCCGCATCCTCACCGAACAGCGCGAGCAGGCACAGCTCCTCATCGCTCGTGGCAAGCCCTTCGGCGGCCATCTTCGCGTCCTCGACGTCGAGCGGCTCCTCCTCCGGCGGCTCGCCGCCGATGAGCGAGACGGCGCGCTGGACCGTTGGGTCGATCGCCGCGGGCGGCGAGCCGAAATGGCCGGCGATGAGTGCCTTCAGCTCGTCGACGACGGTCTGGTAGCGCTCGGCGGAGAGGACGTGCACGAGCGCCTGCGAGGCGAGGATCTGGCCGATCGGCGACGCAAGGGGTGGCGACCCCACTTCGTTGCGAATCCTCGCCAGCTCCTCGAGCACCTCGTCCATGCGGTCGCCGGCGGCGTTCGCGCGGAGATGCACGTCGAGCGCCGCGACGAGGCCCGGCGGCAGCCTGTGGTGGGCGGCGAGCGTGGCGACCCGCGGCGCGGTCGGCGTGACCGGCTCGTCACCGATGAACTCGTCGACGAGATCGGAGGCCTCCCAGGCGCGGTCGACGTCCACGCCCGTATCGAGGCCCAGCCCCGCAAGCGCTGTCGCCGCCGACTCGGCCGACACGCGATGGAGCGTGAGCGCGAGTGGGTAGACGGCGCACGCGATGAGGTCGGCGCCGACGCGGGCCGCCTCCAGCGTCGCGGCAAGGGCGACGCCTCCCGCGCCCTGGCAGTAGAGGCCGACGGGAAGGCCCGAGGTCTCGCGCACGGCGTTGACGAGGTCGGCGGCCCGCTGCGGGCTGAGCGACCCCGATGGATCGTGGATGAGCACACGCGACGCGCCGAGGTCTGGCACGCGCTTCGCCTGCTCGACGATGAGATCTTCGTCGTCGGTACGCGTCGGGCTGTAGACGAGGCCCGCATCGAACTCGCGGCCCGAGGCCGTGATCGCCGTGGCCGCTTCGCGGAGGTTCGAGACGTCATTCAGCGGGTCATGGAGCCGGAAGACGTCGATCCCGCTGTCCGCCGCGCAGGCGACGAAGCGCTTGGCGAGATCGACGTTGACGGGACGCGAGCCGACGAGAAACCGCCCGCGTAGAGCCATCGCGAGCGGGGTCTTCGTGCGCGCGCGGATCGCCCGGATCCGCTCCCACGGGCTCTCGATGCCGCGCCGCACCGCCGAGTCGAAGCAGCCGCCGCCGGAGATCTCGAGGTACGCAAAGCCTGCGGCATCGAGGATCTCCGCCAGCCGGAGCTGCTCGGCGGTGGGAAGCTGCCCCGCGAGCGGCTCCTGGCCCAGCAGGCGAAGCGTCGTGTCGGCGAGTCGCGGCACGCCGGGACCTTAACGACAATGCCGTCGTGCGCTCGCTCGACGGCTATCTGCCAGCCTACGAGCTCTCCGAGCGGCACTCGCTCGAGATCGCAGCCGGGCGGGAGCACATCGACCAGGCGCTGCGGACAGTGTCGATCGACGAGATCCGCGGCATCCGCGTCCTCTACCTGCTGCGAGGGCTCGGGCGGGCAGGACGCGACACGAGCAGGCCGTTTCTGGGGCTGGCGGCGCTGGGCGCGGTGACGCTCGACGACGTGGCGGGCGAGGGGGTCGTGCTCGGCCTGACCGGCCAGTTCTGGCGCCTCCGCGGGGGCCGGGACCTCGGGCGGCCACGCACTACGGAGGAGTTCCTCGCGTACGACCGCCCGGACGTCTGCAAAGCGGTGATCGACTTCCGCATCGCCGAGATCGAACCCGGCCACTGCCGGCTCTCGACCGAGACGCGGGTGCACGTGGCCGACCCGGCGGCACGGCGCGCGTTCCGACGCTACTGGCTCGTCGTCCGGCCCTTCAGCGGCCTGACGCGGATTCTGTTCCTGCGCGCCGTGCGGCGCCGGGCCTACGCCCGCGAGATGTAGCGGCGCTCCTTCGGGTCGACCTTGATGCGGTCGCCCGCGTTCACGAACAGCGGCACCTGGACGACGGCCCCCGTTTCCAGCGTCGCCGGCTTCGTGACGTTCGACACCGTGTCGCCGCGGACGCCTGGCTCGGTCTGCGAGACGGTCAGCTCCACGGAAGACGGAAGCTGGATGCCCGAAGGCTTGCCGTCGACCGTCAGCAGCTGCACCGAGCTCGAGGGCTCGACGAACGCGAGCTCGTCCTCGAGGTCGGAGCGCGGTAGGTGGATCTGCTCGTACGTCTCCTCGTCCATGAAGATGACCTCGGGGCCGGCGTCGTAGAGGTACTGGACGGTCTTCACCTCCGTGTGGATGCGCGTGAACTTCTCGCCGGCACGGAACGTCTTGTCGACGACGGCGCCCGAGCCGATGTTCTTCATCTTCGTGCGCACGAACGCACCGCCCTTGCCCGGCTTCACGTGCTGGAACTCGACGATGCGCCAGACGTCGCCGTCGATCTCGACGTGCATGCCGTTGCGGAACTGGCTCGTGGAGACGACCTCGGCCACGGCGCGCCAGTCTAGTTGACGGTAACGGGCTCCTTCGTGAAGGTCGTCAGCACCTCGGGGCCGTCGTCGGCGACGATGACCAGGTCCTCGATGCGGACACCGCCGACGCCGGTGAGGTAGACGCCCGGCTCGACGGTGACGACGTTCCCGGCCGCGAGCGTGCTCTCGCGCTCAGGGTGGAGCCACGGCGCCTCGTGCACCTCGAGCCCCACGCCGTGGCCGAGCCCGTGACCGAACCGGTCGCCGAAGCCCCCGTCCTCGATGATCCCTCTAGCGATGCGGTCGACTGCCCTGCCGTCGGCTCCCGGGCGGACCGCTTCGAGCGACGCAAGCTGTGCGCGCAGCACGACCGCGTAGGCCTCGTCGAGCTCTGCCGGCAGCCGCCCCGTGATGAACGTCCGCGTGCAGTCCGAGCAGTACCCGTTCACGCGGCAGCCGGCGTCCACGACGACCGTCTCCCCCATTTCGATCCGGCGGTCGCCGGGCACGGCGTGCGGCGAGGAGCCGGTCTCGCCCGCGCCCACGGCGGTGGAGAACGCCGCGTCATCGGCACCACCCTCGTGCATGAGCTCAGCCATCCGCCAGACGAGGTCGCGCTCCGAGCGGCCGACGAAGGGCTCCTCGGCCAGCCGTGCGAACGCCTCGCTGAGGATCGCGGCCGAGCGCCGCACCGCAGCCAGCTCCGCGCTGTCCTTCACCTCGCGCAACTGCTCGACGAGCCCACGGCGCGCGACGACCTCGGCCCCGCCCGCAGCGAGCGTCTCGTATCGCGCGTACGCGAGCGAGTCAGCCTCGAAACCGACGCGTCCCTCCAGGCGCTCCGCCACGTCGCCGTAGAGGTCGCGCCGCGTCTCGACGATCTCGACGTCGCGGAGAGCCCGGGCGCGGTCGGCGTACCGGAAGTCGGTGAAGAGCTGTACGCGGTCGCGCTCGACGAGCAACGCGGCATTCGAGCTGTCGAGGCCACAGAGGTAGCGGATGTTCACCGGGCTCGAGACGAGCAGCGGCTCCTCGATCGCCCCTTGCAGGCGCTCGAGACGTTCCTTCACGGCCGTGCCTCCGCGAGAAACTCCAGTGCCTCGCGGTAGCCGTCCGGCCCCTTGCCGATCACCCGCTTCGCTACGAGATCGGAGATCACGGAGACGCGGCGCCACTCCTCACGCTCGTCGACGTTCGACAGATGGACCTCGACCACCGGCACGTCGAGCAGCTCGAGGGCGTCGCGGATCGCATAGCTGTAATGCGTCCAGGCGGCCGGGTTGACGACGACCCCGTCGGCGAGCTCCCACATCTCGTGGAGCCACTCGATGTACTGGCCCTCGTCGTTCGTGTGGCGGCAGCGGACACCGAGGCCGAGCTCCTTCCCCCACGTGTAGATCTGCGACTCGAGCTCGTTGAGCGAGAGGCCACCGTAGAGCTCGGGATTGCGCCGGCCGAGCACATCGAGGTTGACGCCGTTCAGCACTTCCACCCGCACGCCGCGAATCTATGCGATGAGGTCCGCGAGCGCGCGCCGCACGTCGCTTTCGGGAAGCTCGACGCCGGTCCGCGGCTTGCCCGGGGCATCAAGCAGCACGAGCTGCACCCGGCCGTCGCGCGACTTCTTGTCGCGCTGGAGCGCCGCCCAGGCAGAGTCGAGGTCGACGCGGGCAGGCACCGGCTGCAGCAGCTCTTCGACGCGAGCCGCATCCTCCGGAAGCTCGGACAGACGGAGCGCGGCGGTCAGGCCGAGCGCGACCGCCTCCCCGTGCGGCAGCGCGTACTCCGAGGCCGCCTCGAGCGCGTGCGCGAACGTGTGGCCGAGGTTGAGCATCGACCGCTCACCCTCGTCACGCGGGTCGCGAAGGCACACGGCAGCCTTGAAGGCGGCGCAGCGGCGGACGAGCTCGGGCTCGGGCAGCTCCCACAGCTCTGCACCGGCCAGCAGGCCGGTCTTCACGACCTCCGCCAGGCCGTTTCGGCGCTCGGCCGAGGGCAGGGTGGCGAGCAGCTCCGGGTCGATGACGGTGCTCGCCGGCCAGTGGAAGGCGCCGACGAGATTCTTCGCCTCGGGGAGGTCGATGCCCGTCTTGCCGCCGATGGCCGCGTCGACCTGGCCGACGAGCGTCGTCGGCACCGCGACCCAGGAGATGCCGCGCAGGTACGCAGCCGCGACGTAACCCGCAAGGTCGGTGGTGGTGCCGCCTCCGATCGCGACCAGCGTCCCGGCGCGCTCGAGCCTCAGTGCACGCCACAGGCGCTCGCACTCGGCCAGCGTCTTCCCGCCGACCGTGTGCGTCGGCAGCTCGACGGGCGGAGGATGGATCCCGAGCACGCGTTCGTCGATGGCCGCCTCGGACGCACCGGTCACGGCGAGCGAGTCGTACGCGCCCTCCTCCACGACGATCCCGGCGGCGGCCAAGACGATGTCGTCGGCGTCCCGCGCACGGGCGTCCGCCGCGTCCTCGTACAGCGGCAGACGCTGCTCGAACAGCTGGCGGAACTCGCTCTCCCGCTCGGCGAGCGGTCGGCGGCGGCTGCGACGGGCCCGCTTCCAGGCCTCGTCGACGTCCACCTCCACGAACACCGTCAGCGCGCGCTCGCGAAGCCTGCGTGCCGTCGTCTTCGACACCATCGCGCCGCCGCCGAGCGAGATCACAGCCGGCACGACAGAGTCGAGCGCCTCGCACGCGAGCTTCTGCTCGATCGCGCGAAACTCGACCTCGCCGCGAGTCGCAAAGATCGTGGAGATCGATGCCGCCGCATGCTGCTCGATCTCGGCGTCGAGATCGACGAACGGACGCGCGAGCCGCCGGGCGACTTCCGGGCCGAGCGTCGACTTGCCCGCGCCCATGAAGCCTATGAGAGCGAGATGCCGATCGAGGGCATTCATCGGTCGAGCTCCCCGAACAACGCGCCGACCCACGCAGGGAGGCAGCGAGTTGCCGCCTCCTGGGTCGATAGCCACTCGTAACGGTCGTGCTCGGACGAGAGGTGCACCTCCGCGTCGCCCCGGGCCTGCGCCAGGTAGACGACGGCCGGACCGGCGTCGACGTCCACACGTTCGCACTCGAGCTCGAGCCCCGTCTCCTCGAGCACTTCGCGGCGCGCGGCTCGGTCGGCCTCTTCACTCGGCTCCAGTTCGCCGCCGGGCGACGACCATGCCCAATCGCCCTCGAACTCTACGTCGAAGAGACTGCGGTGGAGCACGAGCCATTCGCGCCCGCCGGCGGCCTCGCGCCAGACGAAGACCGCGACACCCAACGGTTCTACGGCCGGGGCTGCCAGTCGATCCGCTCCAGGTAGGCCTTGTGAGCGGCGACGAAGTCGCCGAGCGCGTCGCCGCCGTGCTTCTCCCGTGCCGCCCGGGCGAGCTCGAAGGCGACGGCGGCTTCGGCGACGACGGCGAGCGCCTCGACGGCTGCGGTGTCCGAGCGCTCGACGAGGGCGTCGGCGGGGTCGCCTGTCGCGAGATCGACCGTCCGCAGCGGCCGCATGAGCGTCGGCAGCGGTTTCATGGCGGCACGTACGACGATCTCCTCACCGTTCGAGACCCCGGCTTCGATGCCGCCCGCCCGGTTCGTCTCACGGTGCACGCCGAGATCGTCGCGTGCGATCTCGTCGTGAGCCTCGGAGCCGCGCATGCCTGCCAGCGCGAAGCCGGCGCCGATCTCGACGCCCTTTACAGCCTGGATGCCCATGAGCGCGCCGGCGAGCCGCGCGTCGAGCCGTTCCTCGCGCGTCGCGTACGAGCCGAGGCCGGGCGAAACGCCGCGCGCGCGCACCTCGACGATGCCGCCGACCGTGTCGCGATCCTTCCGCGCCGCGTCGACGCGACCGGCGAGCTCGTCGAGATCCACGACGCTCCCTGCGACGTCGACGCCGATCTCGCGCAGGAGCGCCTTCGCGACTGCGCCCGCGGCAACCGTGACCGCGGTCTGGCGGGCGCTTGCCCTCTCGAGCGCGTCGCGCACGTCCTCGTGGCCGTACTTCATCGCTCCGGCCAGATCGGCGTGCCCCGGGCGCGGCGTGGTCACGGGCGTCGTGCCCTTGCCCGAGGGCTCGCCGTCGGGCGGCCAGGGGCTCATGCCCCAGGCCCAATTCGCGTGATCCGCGTTGCGGACGACGAGCGCGAGCGGCGTGCCCAGCGTGCGGCCGTGGCGCAGGCCGGCGAGCACCTCCACCTCGTCGGTCTCGATCTGCTGCCGGGGGCTGCGCCCGTAGCCCTGCTGACGGCGCCGCAAGTCTGCGTCGATGGCGCCGCGATCGAGGACGAGGCCCGCTGGGAGCCCCGTCACGATGGCGACGAGCGCCGGGCCGTGGGACTCACCCGCGGTGACGAGGCTGAGCGTCATGGGCCGACCACGGCATAGAGCCGCCATTCGCCGGGAATGCCCTTCAGCTCGTGCGTCCCGCGGTCGGCGAACTCGATGCCGGAGCCGGCGACGAGATCCCTGACGGTGCTCGACACGAGCACCTCACCGGGTGCGGCGCTTGCGGCGACGCGGGCGCCGGTATGGACGGCGACGCCGCCCACCTTACCTTCGATCAGCTCGCATTCCCCGGTGTGCAGCCCGACGCGGACGTCGATCCCCAGACCCTCCACAGCATCCCGCACGCCACAGCCGCAGCGAATTGCCCGTGCGGGCCCGTCGAACGTCGCGAGGAAGCCGTCCCCTGCCGTGTCCACCTCGCGTCCCTGGAAGCGGGCGAGCTCCGCCCGGACGAGCGCATGGTGCTCACCCACGAGCTCGCGCCAGCGAGCATCGCCCAGCTCGACCGCCTTCGCCGTCGAGTCGACGATGTCTGTGAACAGCACCGTCGCGAGGATGCGTTCGATGTCCGTGCTGTCAGACCGCGCGCCCAACCCTTCGATGAACCTCTCGACCGACGCGGCGACATCCGTCTCGCCGAGCCAGGGCACCATGTCGGCTCCGGGAAGCTCTTCGTAAACGGCTCCCGGAATCTGGCCGGCGACGTATGAGCCAACCTCCGGTGGGAGGAATGCCCCCCCGGAGGCACGGTGAAGGACGAGGGTCGGCACGCGAATCGTCGGCAGCACGTGCCGGACGTCGATCTCGACGTTCATGCGGCGAAAGGCGGCGAGGGAGCCGGGGCTCGACGTCAAGATCCAGTAGCGCCGCAGTTGCTCCAGCTTCTCCGGGTCGTCGGCGATGCTCGGCATCCAGGCACGCGTGAGCTCTGCGAAGTACTCCGGATCGCCGAAGCGCTGCTCGGCTCCCTCCACCCACTGTCGAGCCGCGTCCGGTGGCAAGCCCCAGGGGTAGTCGGGCGCCCACGTCAGCCGCGGCGTCGCCTGGAACAGGACGAGGGCTCTCGTTCGCTCGGGGTATGTAGCAGCGAAGAGGGCGAACATCGCCGCGGCATCCCCCGAACCGAAGAGGACGGTCTGCTGAGAGCCGGCGGCGTCGAGCACCGTCCTCACGTCGTCCATCCGCTGCTCGAGCGAGGCGCCTCCAACGCGATCGGAGAGGCCGACGCCGCGGCGGTCGTGGAGGATCAGCCGCGAGAACGACGCGAGGCGGCGCAGGAACGCCGCCCACTCTGGCCACTCCCACTGGAGGATGAGGTTCGTCGCGACGATCGGGATGAAGGCGAGGTCGACCGGCCCGTCCCCGACGACCTGGTAGGCGATGTGTGCGTCGCCGCTCTTCGCGTAATGGATCGGCTCCACGAGGTGGAAGCCTACGGCCGCCGGACCGCCCTGCGCATCACGTCGACCGGGGCCGCCACGCCCGTCCAGAGCTCGAAGGAGGCGGCACCCTGCGAAACCAGCACCTCTAGCCCGTCCACGACCGTCGCGCCTGACTCGCGAGCCGCGCGTCCGGTCGCCGTCTCGGGGTACGGCAGATCGATCAGGGTCTGTCCCTCAACCAGCTCGGCGAGCACCTCGTCTCGCTCGGACGTCGCGTTGACCACGAGATCGGCTTCCTCGATTTCAGGAGGCCACGAGCCGCGGCGAGAGAACACCCGTGCCTCCGGCAGCGCGTGCCGGAACGCGTTCGCCGAGCCGCCGTCGCCGAGGATGGCAGGCCGCTCGGCGACAAGCCCGTCGAGGATCGCGGCGTCGGTCGAGTGAGCCTCGATGCCACCGTTGCGGACGACGAGCGTGTTCACCGACTCGAGCTCCGTGCCGCAGAGCGCAGCCACCTTCAGCTTGTGCGGTGTCGTGACGTTCGCCCCCGCGAACCCGAGCTCCACGAGCCCGCCGAGCGCCTGCTCAAGCGACCCCTCGCGAACGGGCACGAGCGCATACGACCAGTCGAGCGTGCACTCGGCGAAGGCGGCGTTCTGCATCCGCGGCGAGAGCGACCCCGACAAGGGATAGCCGAGCAGCCCCACTAGCACTGAAGGCCCTCGCGGGTGTACGACTCGAACTCTGCAGAGCTCGCCGTGAAGTAGTGGCTCCGGCAATCCGGCTTGCGCACGAAGAAGACGTAGTCGACCTTCGCGGGATGTGCCGCCGCCTGCATCGAGGCGAGGCCCGGGTTGGCGATCGGCGTCGGCGGCAGCCCGGGGAGCTTGCGCGTGTTGTACGGGTTGTCCGAGTCGAGCTGAACGAGCGTTATCGCCTCGGTCGGCGAGATGTTCAGGCCGTAGCGCAGCGTCGCATCGATGCCGAGCGGCATCCCCGCGCGAAGCCGGTTGTAGACGACCGCTGCGACGAGCCGTCGCTCACGCGGGACGACGACCTCCCGCTCGATCATCGACGCGATGATGAGGACGTCGTACGGCGTGAGGTTCTTCGAGCGTGCATAGCGCATGTCAACGCGGCGCCAGGCCTTGCGGAACGCGGCCAGCTGGCGGCGAACGAATCGCGGCGCAGGTTCGTTCGAGAAGAACGCGTACGTGGCGGGGAAGAGAAAGCCTTCGAGGTTGGCGGGCTTCTCGGCGCCATATTTGGTCGGGTCGAAAGCCGGGGAGCTGACCGTCGCCGCCTCGTAGTCGCCGCTGATACCGGTCTGGGCTGTGAGGTCGGCTACCTGGGTCCGGCTCGAGCCCTCCGGGATCAGGAACGAGATCTGCCCCTCGGTAGAGCCGGTGAGCCGCTCGATCACCTTCGAAT
>JBKJWA010000258.1:0-5725 GCA_046716705.1 Gaiellaceae bacterium | reverse complement strand
AGGGCCAGGAGCTCGAGGGCATCCGGCTCGCGTTCGAGGACGGGAAGGTCGTGTCCGCATCGGCCACGCGCGGCGAGGAAATCCTCCACGGCATCCTCGACCGGGACGAGGGCGCACGGCGGATCGGAGAGCTCGGCATCGGCTGCAACCCCGGCATCACGCGCTACATGAAGAACGTCCTCTTCGACGAGAAGATCGACGGCTCGATCCACCTGGCGCTCGGCCAGAGCTACACGTCGATCGGTGGCCAGAACACAAGCGTCGTCCACTGGGACATCGTCAAGGACCTCCGCTCGGGCGGGCGCATCGAGCTCGACGGCCAGGTCGTGCAGCAGGACGGCGCTTGGAGCATCTAGTGCGGGTCGCTCTTGCGACCTGCGACGCGATCCCCGAGCTGGAGCCGGACGACCGGCTCCTCCTCCCAGCTCTCGCCGCCCGCGGCGTCGAGGGCGTGCCGGCCGTCTGGGACGACGGCACGGTGGACTGGGACGCGTTCGACCTCGTCCTCCTCCGCTCGACCTGGGACTACGCGGAGCGGCGCGGCGAGTTCCTCGCCTGGGCGAAGTCGTTGCGGCGCATCGAGAACCCGGTGCCGCTGATCGAGTGGAACACCGACAAGCGCTATCTCGAGGACCTCCCGGCTGCGGTGACGACCGCGTTCGTGCCCCCCGGAGCGTCGTTCGAGCCGCCCGCAGAGGCGTTCGTCGTCAAGCCCTCGGTCTCGGCCGGCGGCCGCACCTCGGCCCGGTTCGGACCTGACGATCGGGCCGCGGCGGTCGACCTCGTCACCCGGATTCACGGCGAAGGACGCACAGCGATGGTCCAGCGGTTCATCGAGGGGGAGGAAAAGGCCCTCGTGTACATCGACGGCGCCTACTCCCATGCGCTCCGGCGGCGCGTGCCTCTGCCGTCGGGCGGCGAGCGCGAGGTGCTCTATCTCGACGAGGAGCTGTCTCCGGCCGAGGCGACACCGGAGGAAAGGCAGACGGCGGAGGCGGCACTCGCGCACGCGCCCGGTGACCCGCTGTACGCCCGCGTCGACCTGCTCGGCGGCGCCGTGCTCGAGCTCGAGCTGACGGAGCCTTCGCTCTACTTCGCTTTCGGTCCCGGAAGCGCCGATCTGCTGGCGTCGGCGATCTCGAGCACGAGGTGCTGAGCGCACCTTCCGGGCCGCTCTCCGAGAGGAGCCGCCGGACGTCGCCCGGCTCGCAGGAGGCGTGCGCGAAGAGGCGCGGGTAGACAGAGGACGCCGACGAGGTGGCTGCGGAGGAACGCACAGCCCCTCCAGGCCGCGCACGGCCGGGCATCCTCGCACACGGTGGCCGCTACGCTGACCGCATGACGCTGACGGACACGTTCGGGCGGCCGTTGCGCGATCTGCGCATCTCCGTCACCGACCGCTGCAACTTCCGCTGCGTGTACTGCATGCCGAAGGAGGTCTTCGGCCGCGAGTACGAGTTCCTGGGTCGAGCGGAGCTGCTGACCTTCGAGGAGATCGAGCGGATCGCACGCGTCTTCGTCGCAGGCGGCGTGGAGAAGATCCGCATCACCGGCGGCGAGCCGCTCGTCCGCCGCGACCTGTCGGTGCTCGTGGCGAAGCTCGCGGCGCTGGGCGACGTGGACCTCACGCTGACGACGAACGGCGCGCTGCTCGCGCGACAGGCTGCGGGGCTTGCCCGGGCCGGGCTCACGCGCGTCACCGTCAGCCTCGACTCGCTCGACGACGACGTCTTCCGGGCGATGAACGACGTCGACTTCCCCGTCGCGCGGGTGCTCGAAGGCATCGACGCCGCCACCGCGGCGGGCCTGCCGGTCAAGGTCAACGTCGTCGTCAAGCGAGGCCTCAACGACGGCTCGATCCTCGACCTCGCGCGCCACTTCAAGGCTGGCGGTCACACGCTCCGCTTCATCGAGTACATGGACGTCGGGCACACGAACGGCTGGCGGCTCGACGACGTCGTGCCGGCCGCCGAGATCGTCGCCTCGATCGGCGCCGAGCTGCCGCTCGAGCCGGTCGAGCCTTCGTACCGCGGAGAGGTGGCGCAGCGGTATCGCTACCGCGACGGAAGCGGCGAGATCGGCGTCATCGCCTCTGTCACGCAGCCGTTCTGCGGCGACTGCACGCGAGCGCGGCTCTCGGCCGACGGCCAGCTCTACACGTGCCTCTTCGCCGTTCGCGGGCACGACCTGCGCGGGCTCGTGCGCTCCGGTGCATCGGCGGAGGAGCTCGCAGCGGCCGTCGCCGGCATCTGGTCGGTCCGCGACGACCGGTACTCCGAGCTACGCACGGCCGAGACAGTCGACCTCCCGAAGGTCGAGATGTCGTTTATCGGCGGCTAGCTGCGCCAGCGCCGATAGGCACGTTAGAATCGGCCTGCCGTGGCGGGTACGAGCTTCGCAGGGATACCGGCATGACCGGGGCTGTCGTCGCGATCGGGCACCGGTACCTGCCGCGCGGATGGCGGGACTTCGGGCTTCAGCTCGCGATCTGGTTCGGCTTCCTGCTCGCGTACCAGGTCGTCCGGGGCATCGCCGACCGCAACCCCGCACGAGCTTTCGAGAACGGCCTCTGGGTGATCGAGATCGAGCAGAGGGTGACGGGCCTCGTCGAGCTGTCGTTCCAGAAGATGGTCCATTCCTCGGAGCTCCTCACCGCCGCCGTCTCTTGGACGTACTGGAACTCGGAGTTCACGGTCGTCTGCCTGACGCTGCTGTGGGTCTACCTGCGCCGGAACGACTACTTCTATCGCTTCCGCAACTGGATCCTGCTCGCGAACGGGATCGGCCTCCTCGGCTACATGCTGGCGCCGACGGCGCCGCCGCGGATGTTCAAGGTGTTCGGCTTCGAGGACACGCTCCTCAGCTTCGGCTCGCTCAATCACGGCTCGGGGCTCATCGAGCTCGCGTCGAATCCGTACGCGGCGATGCCGAGCATCCATGCTGCCGACGCGCTCATCGTGGGCATCACGATGGCCCTCATCGTCTCCAGGCGCTGGGTGAAGGCTCTCTGGCTCGCCTGGCCCGCCTGGGTCTGGTTCTCCGTGATGGCGACCGCGAACCACTTCTGGCTCGACATCGCCGCCGGCGTGCTCGTGGCGCTGATCGCCGGGGCCATCGTCTACCGCAAGCCGCTGCGCCGCGCGCTCCGCCGCGCCGAAGCCCAGCCGGCGTGAGCGAACGGCAGCCCGCGCCCGGCGATAAACGGCCGGACGCGCGTGTCGGCGAGCTCGACCGCGTCAAGCAGGAGTACACGCGGGCCGCGCGGGAGATCCTCCAGCGTTCGATGCGCGGCGTGGCGAAGACGAAGCTGACGCCCGACATGCTGACGCTGGCGGGCGTAACGCTCTGCCTCGCGGGCGCCGTGCTCGTCGGCTTCGAGCAGAGGAACGAGTACCTCTACTTCTGGCTCGGTGGCGTGCTCTTCGTGGTCGGCTCGATCGCCGACATCCTCGACGGCGCGCTCGCCCGCGCGGCGAGCAAGGGCACGGTCTTCGGCGCCTTCCTCGACTCGAGCTTCGATCGCGTGGGCGAGGCCGCGATGCTCGCCGCAATCGGTCTCTCGTTCATGCACGACAGCAACGAGGTGGCGCTCGTCGCTGCGTTCGCGGCCGCAATCGGCTCGTTCCTCGTCAGCTACACGCGGGCCAAGGCCGAGTCGCTCGGCCTACGCGCAGACGTCGGCTTCGGATCGCGCGTGGAACGCGTCGTGCTCATCTCGATCGGCCTTGGCCTGGCCCCATGGGGACTGCTCCAATGGCCGATCTACGCGCTGGCGGCCGTCGCCTGGCTTACAGTCGTGCAGCGCATCCTCTTCGTACGCCGCCAACTGGGCGAGCTCGCCGAGCCGAGCTCCTCGCCGGACGACCTGTAGTCATCGGCACCGTGGACCGGAGATCGCAGTGAGCGAGCTAGTGCTGTCCGGGAGGGCGTACTGGCACGTTCTCCACTCGCGAGACCCGTGTCTGCTGCGGGGCGTCGTCGTGCCCCCCGGGAGGGAGATGCTGCAGCGAGATCCAACAGACGTGCGCTCGCGCCGGGCAGAGATGCTGCGGCGCCACGCCCTACGACCCGGCATCGCGCTAAGCCCGGCCGACGCGCTTGGCGCTCCTGCGTCGTCGGCTGCCGCGCAAGCGACGAAACGCAGTCTCAGCGTCAATGACGGGCTGCCGAAACAATGGATAGGTGTAACGAAGTGGACCTTCGGGAACTTCGGGATAAAGACGTGGCTGATACCCACGACCGTCGCGGAGGTCACGCTGACGCTCACCAAGAAGGGCCCAAGGAGTCCCTTCGCGAACGCGGACGGGGGTGCCGGCAAGACCGGCACGTACTACGAGTATCGGCCGAAGGGAAAGATCACAGTGGTCGGGTGGTGTGGCAAGACGCCGATCACGGTTGCTCTGAAGCCGATCGATGGCTTTCTCTCCATTTTCGTCCCGAACGACAACAAGCGGGCAGCGTACGTCGGCTATGACTTTTCAACGCTAGGTAGCCGGCAGCCCTCTCGCTGCCCCGATGGGCTCAGGCATGACGGGCCCGTGATCGCGTACTGGGGGTTAAGGACGGAGTTCGGGAGCAAAGGCAAGAGGTATCAACGAACGACCAGCACGAGCGCGGAAGTGATCGCGGGGACATACCTTGTCAACGACACGCTCGGCACGTACCAGTCCCTCGACAAGTACAAGTGGTGTTTCGTGCGGGATCGACGGAATCTCGGCAAGTGCCGGTAGGAATCAACTGGACGACATCTCGACGCCGCGCCTTGATTGTGGCAGGCGTGGGAGCGGTCGTCGCCACCGCGCTCGCCGGCGGCATCGCAGCAGCGGAGACGAAGCTCGACCCTTCGAACTCAATCCTCTTTCCGTTCTTCGCCAGCACCAGCGAGCAAGTGAGCGGAACCGGCTGCCGCGAGACCGAGACCTTCACGAGACGGCTGCCCGCCGGTGCCACGGGCATCAAGGTCGTCAAGCCCAGAATCGGCGACCGCGACCGGGATAGCCGTGGGACGCGGGTGACCGCCGTGACCGTCACCGGCACGACGGTGAGAGTCACGGTCATCGCCGACGGGCCCTCGGTCTGCGACCCCGCGCAGACCGGTGTCCCTCCCGGCGAGCCCGTGAAGTGGGGGGCGCGGTACGACCTCCGAGCCGAGTACAAGCGCCGCGTGCAGGCGACGATCCGCGTCTTCTACGAAAGCTACCTCTATGGCGCGCGCTGGCAGCTGCGCCCGACGACCATCAGCGACGGTCGCCGTGGCTCGCGACTCGGCGAGCGCTTCACGGGCATCCGCTGGACGAAGTTCGGCGGCAGGACGGCAATCGGCTTCGGCACGCAGCGACTGGACTACTGTCGCCCCGACGACAACTGCCCCACGAACGGGAAGCGAGTCAAGCTCGTCGCGAGCAAGCCCGACTACTGCGCAGACTCGGGAAAGATCGAGTACCTCAGGCTCTCCGTCTACCTCGGCAAGATCGAGCAGTCCGGCCTCTTCATCACCTGTACCTAGACTTGGTAGAGTGCTAGCACTTTGAGTGCTAGCACTCCGCGCAAAGGACTCCTCGTCAGGATGCCCTCGCCACTGAAGCGCGCCCTCGTGCGCGAGACCGCGCGGCGCGGTGCCAGCCTGAACGATGTCGCCGTCGGCCTGCTCGCCGACGCGTTCGACGTGCCGTTCATGCCGTCCGGCCGCAAGAGCCCGCTACCCGGCGCGAGCCCCGTCGTCCTC
>JBKJWA010000257.1:0-21359 GCA_046716705.1 Gaiellaceae bacterium | reverse complement strand
CGGGCGTCGTGCGGGTGGGGGCTGATCTCGTTGCGCGGGGGGGCATGCCCGCGCGCCGGGTGTCGTCCCACTAGCCCCGGGGTGGGGCCGGGGGGCCCCCCCCGCCTCCCCCACTAGGCTTCTCCCGTGCCGCTCTACTTGACCGAGGAGGACGTCGAGGCGCTCTTCGAGATCGGCGATGCGCTCGAGGCGGTCGAAGGATCGTTCAGGCGGCAGGCGGCAGGAGAGATCGAGAACCGCCCCCGCGACCGGCTGCGGCTCGAGGACGGCAGTCTGGCCGTGATGGCGGCTGCCGACCTCGGCCTCGGCGTCGCCGGCGTGAAGACGTATGCGGCGGGTGCGGGCGGCGTGAAGTTCGTGCTCGTGCTCTTCCACGCCCAGCGGCACGAGGTGCTCGCGGTCATCGAGGCCGATCGGCTCGGCCGGCTGCGTACAGGCGCGGCGAGTGGCGTGGCAGCAAAGCATCTCGCGCAGACCGGCGCCGTGAGCCTCGGCGTCATCGGCTGCGGACGCCAGGCCGAGACGCAGGTGGCCGCCATTCGCGCGGCGCTTCCAGACATCGCGACGACGATCGTCTTCTGCCGTGATCCCGGTCGCCGTGAAGCCTTTGCCAATGCGGTCGGTGCAGACGCGGCGGAGAGCCACCAGGAAGCTGCCGCCCAGGACGTCGTCGTGACGATCACGACGTCGAAGGATCCGGTGCTGCGGGGCGAGTGGCTGCGGCCGGGCTCTCTCGTGTGCGCCGCCGGCGCGAACGTCCCGCGGAGCCGGGAGCTCGACAACGCGGTGCTGGAGCGCGCCGCCTTCGTGTGCTGCGACTCCCGCGAGAACGCAAAGCTCGAGTCGGGAGATCTCATCGAGCCCGTCGCGCAGGGTGTGCTCGATTGGCTCGAGGTGCACGAGCTGGCCGAGGTCGTCGCGGGAGATGTCCCAGGACGGCAGTCGGACGACGACATCGTCGTCTTCAAGTCGAACGGCATCGCTGCGTGGGACGTGGCTGCCGGAGCGGCCCTCCTCGCGCTCGCGCGCGAACAGGGCATCGGGCTCGAGCTCTAGGAGGGGATGGCGATGATGCCCTGGCGCGCGTAGGGCACGAGAGCCCCACGCTGCAGCAGCACCTGGTCGAGCTGGTCGGCGGCGCGCATCAGCCAGTTATCGGCGGTCGCGAAGACGAGCGTGCTGATCGCCCCGGCCGGGAAGGAGACGAGGTTGATGGGGATGACGCGTGTCCCTGAGAATCGGTTCTGAATCCACCGCAGGTCCGAGGGCTTGAGCGGGAACTCGTCAGGCGTATGCGCGCTCGGCACGAGCTTGTGAAACGCGAGCGCAAGGGGGTGCGCGAGCGGCTCCATCCACAGCATTCGCCCGCCCGCGGCGAGGTTGCTCCGGGCGACACGGTCGAGGAACGTCCGGAGATCGACGTGGTGGAGCACCGAACGGCCGACGATCAGGTCGAACGGATCCCCGGCGAGCGGCTCCTGGGCGTCGGCAACGCGGAACTCGAGCGCCCCGGGCACTTGCGTGCTCCAGGCGTTTGCAAGCTGCCTCTCGGAGATGTCGATGCCGAGCACGTAGGTGGCACCGGACGCGTGCGCAAGCCGCGCCGTTGCGCCGTGCCCGCAGCCGACGTCGAGCACACGCCCGCCGTCGGAGACCGCGCCGCGGATCAGCTGCTTCCACGCGTCCTCGCCGCGGCGCGTGTTCGGGCAATCGAGGACGTGAAGCGCCCGCGTATGCCAGCGCGCGCTCCGCTCGTGGACGCCATCTCGGTCGTAGGCCGCCCGTTCGCGCTCAGCGCGGTCAGTCATCTACGGGGTTCGGGACCCGGCGCAGACCGATGATGGACAACATGAAGGACGTGAAGACGATCTGTGCCCCGACCGCGAGCACCGTCAGGGCGACGATTGCCAGCCGCTCCTCGCGCAGCGTGCCAAAGCCGCGAGAGGCCCAGGTCCCGACGACGATTCCCACCAGCACGAGACCGGCGACGACGAAGAGACCGGCCAGGAGCAGGCCGTGCTCAAGCCGCAGGCGCGCCCGCGCCCTGGCGACGAGGCGGTCCTCGCCGCCGACGAAGTAGGCGTTGTATGCACGTGCGCAGATTCCGAAGCACATCGCCTGCACGCCGAGGATCACGAGCAGGCAGCCGAGTATCAGTGAGTGCGTGTACAGCTCCCGGTAGAAGAGCGGCACTCCGGTGAGGACTGCGAGGACGATGAGGAAGCCGAGAACGGTGAGGACCGCGCCGGGGATCGTGAACAGGAAGTTCGGGTGGTAGACGAGGATCAGGCGTAGGTGGCGCCAGCCGTCGCGGAATGGAGAGAGCTTCGACTGTCCCACCCGCGGGTGCAGCTCGATGGGGATCTCGCGGACGTCGAGCTTCTCCCGCGCCGCGCGGATGACCATTTCCGAGGCGAACTCCATCCCCGTCGAGCGCAGATCGAGCACTGGCAGTGCGTCGCGCCGCACCGCGCGCATGCCGCAGTGGACATCCCCGATGTTCGTCTTGTAGAGGAGATTGAGGAAGCCGGAGAGGATGGGATTGCCGACGCGGCTGAGCCAGGGCATCGCCCCTGGCTGGATGCCCTTGAAGCGGTTCCCCACCACCAGCTGAGCGCCGGCGTCGAGCTCGTGGACGAAGGCGGGTATCTCACGGAAGTCGTACGTGAGGTCAGCGTCGGCCATGACGACGTACTTCCCACGGGCCGCGTCGAGCCCGGCCAGGTATGCGCTGCCGTACCCCCGGCGGGGCTCGTGGACGACGCTCGCCCCGGCCGCCCGCGCGATGTCTCCGCTGCCGTCGTCGGACGCGTTGTCGACGACGATCACCTCACCCGCATAGCCGTTCTCCTCCAGCACGGTGCGAGCGCTCGTGACGCACTCGGCGATCGTCGCCGCCTCGTTGAGGCACGGAATCACGATCGAGACGCGTGGATCCGGCTGCTGCTGCGCCGATGCGGCCGTCGCGTCCACCAGGCTGGAAGGATATGCCTCCGTGCGCGCCTGCATCGTCTACGACTGCCTGTACCCGTACACGATCGGAGGCGCCGAGCGCTGGTACCGCAACCTGGCCGAACGGCTCGCGGAGCTCGGGCACGAAGTCACGTACGTCACGCGGCGGCAGTGGAACGGCCTGGAAGACCCGTCACTGCCCGGGGTGCGCGTCGTCCCGGTATCGCCGGGAGGCGATCTCTACGAGCCCGACGGGCGTCGCCGCATCGGACCGCCGCTCCAGTTCGGCGCGGGCGTGCTGCGCCATCTGGCCGGCAGCGGCGCTCGCTACGAGGTCGTACACACCGCGTCCTTTCCCTACTTCTCGCTTCTGGCGGCCGCCCTCGTTCGGCGTCGCAGGGGCTTCCGTCTCTTCGTCGACTGGCACGAGGTCTGGACGCGCTCGTACTGGCATGAGTACCTCGGCGCGGCGAAGGGCCGCGCCGGCTGGGAGGTCCAGCGGGCGTGCCTGGGGATCCCCCAGCGGGCGTTCTGCTTCTCGCGGCTACACGAGCGACGCCTGCGCGACTCGGGGCTCGACGATGTGACTCGGCTGGAGGGCCAGTACGCCGGGAGCCCCGAGCCTGCCGAGCCGGCGGGGGCCGAACCGGTGGTCGTCTTTGCCGGCCGTCTGATTCCGGAGAAGAACGCGGCAGCTCTCGTCACCGCGCTGGCTCTGGCGCGCGAGCGCGTCCCCGACCTGCGGCTCGAGATCTATGGCTCCGGCCCGGAGCGTCCTCGTATTCTCGAATCGATCGAACGCGCCGGTCTGGGAGCTGTGGCCTCCGTGCCCGGATTCGTCGAGGAGGAAGCTCTCCAGCACGCCGTGGCGAGGGCGCTCTGCCTCGTGCTGCCGTCGCGTCGCGAGGGCTATGGCCTCGTGGTGGTAGAGGCATGCGCGAAGGGTGTTCCGGTGGTGGTCGCCCGGGCGCCCGACAACGCCGCCGTCGAGCTGGTCGAGGATGGCGTGAACGGCACGATCGCTCCGTCAGCCTCACCCGGCGACCTGGCCGCCGCCATCGTCCGCGTGCACCGGGCAGGCCCCGAACTGCGCCGTACGACCGCCGGGTGGTTCGGACGCAACGCGGAGCGCCTCTCCCTCGAGCGCTCGATCGCCATCGTGCTGGGGGCGTATGAGCGCTGAACGCTCCGTTCTCCACGTCTTGCCGCATCCGGGCGGCGGAGGAGAGGCGTATCTGGACATTCTGGAGCGAGTGCCTGGATATCGCTCCACGAGAACGTATCTGGCGCGGGGACCGACACCGAGCGAGGCGTTCCCGGGACTGCTCACGTCGGCACCACGGGCAATCCTCGCCTCGCGCCATTACGACCTCGTACACCTACACGGCGAGGTCGCGGCGATGTTCTGCCTGCCGGCACTCGCCGCGCGGCCGTCGGTCGTCACCCTGCACGGAAGCAATCTGATCCGGCGGGCGCAGGGATACCGCCGCCGTCTCGCAGAGGTGAACCTGCGTCTGCTCGTCAGGACCGCGGGGCGCACGATCTGCGTTGCGACGACGGAGTTCGACGAGCTCGTCGCCACCATCGGACGGGCGGCGGCAAGACGTGCGGTCGTCGTTCGCAATGGCATCGAGCTTCCTCCGTTGCCGAGCAGTGAGCAGCGGGCAGCGGTCCGTGCTGAGCTCGGCATTCCACCCGACCGCGTCGCCGCCGCCTGGGTCGGCGGCCTCGAGCCGATCAAGGATCCCCTCTCTGCGGTCCTGGCCGCGCTCGAGGCTTCGAGAGCGGGAGCCCGGCTGACACTTCTCGTCCTCGGGGAGGGATCGTTGCGCCCGGAGCTGGAGCGCGTTGCCGGCGAGGCTCACGAGCGCGAGGTCGTCCTGCTCGGATTCCGTCCCGACGTCCCCCGCCTGCTCGCCGCAGTAGACTTCTACGTCTCGTCGTCCGTGCGCGAGGGATTCAGCTACGCCCTGCTCGAGGCGATGGCCGCCGGGGTTCCGCCGATCGTGTCCAGCGTCCCTGGGAACCTCGAGATCGCAGGCGAGGTCGGACTAGCCGTTCCTTGCGGGGACATCGGCGGCTTTGTCGCTGCATACTTGCAACTCGTGCGCGACCCGGACGAACGGCGAAGACGGAGCCGGGCCGCCCGTCTGCGGATCGAACGCGAATTCGGAGCCGAGCGGATGATCGAGCAGACACGGAGTGTGTACGACAGCGTCCTCGCCCGATCAGCGGTCCGTGGCAAACCTGTGGCCTGAGGCATGCGCAGGCTACCGCTCGTCCTCGGCTATCACTGCCTCGGCCTCGTCCGTCCCCGGCACGATCCTGCGTCACTCGTCGTTCGCCCGGCGCGGTTTCGCGCACAGGTCGAAACCCTCCTTTCGCGAGGGTACGAGTTCGTGACCGTTTCCGCGTTCGCCGAGCGGCTACAGGCGACGGGACCGCCCGAGGGCGTCTGCGCACTCGCGTTCGACGACGGAAGCGCGGACAACGCGCTGCTCCTCCCCGAGCTGCTGGAGGACCTGGGTATCCCCGCCACGCTGTTCATCTGCCCGGGCTTGCTCGGTCAGCCGCACGCCTGGCTCGCGCCCGAGGCTGGGGTCCGCTTCATGACCACCGACGAGTTGCGCGCCGTCGCCGGCCACGAGCTCGTTGAGATCGGGTCTCACACGAACCTGCACGCTGATCTCTCGCACGCGACCGCGGACGAGGCGTATCGCGAGCTCCTCTCGTCGCGCCACGCACTGGAAGAGCTGATCGGTCGCCCCGTCCGGACGTTCGCCTACCCGTTCTCCCGTTACTCGGCAGCGTGCCCGGCGGCGGCCGAACGGGCCGGCTACACCTGCGCCGTGGCGGGCGAGGCAGGTGGCTGGAAGCCGTACGAGCTTCGTCGCGAGAGCATCGCTGCGTGGGACCGCCGGACGACGTTTGCCCTCAAGTCTCGGGGACTCTTCAACCCCCTCATCACCTCGGCCCCGGGGCGGTTCGCGTTACGGCTGCGCCGGGCAACTGTCGGTCTCACGCGGGAGGCCTTCGCCGGTCTCCCCGGCAAAAAGCCGTAGCCCGCCCTCGGCCCCGCGCACCGCGAGTGCGGAGGCGTAGCCCTCTGCAAGGTCCAGATCGGACAACCACCAGCCACTCGCTCCGCGAGCGATGTCGACACCCTCGAGGCCGGAGAGACCCTCTCCCGTGGCCTTCAGGTACGCCTCCTTCCGAGTCCAGTACGTGAAGAAGGCACGGGTTCGGCTCGACGCCGGGAGCCGGCGCAGGACCGCGGCCTCACGTGGCGAGAAGAAGGCGTCCGCGATCCGCAGGGATGCGCGGGCCGACGAGATCCTCTCGACGTCGACACCGACCTCACGACCGTCTGCCATCGCGAGGACGCCGAGCCCAGCAGCGCGAGCGACACTGAACCGCAACCGGCAGCGACGACCGTCGCCCGCCAGCGCCGGCTTCCCGTTACTGCCATGCGTGAACGAGAGGGCGCTGGGCGCCTCGTCGAGGTACCAGCCGAGCAGGTGACGCAGGAGCCCGTGTCCGTCCGAGAAGCGTTGGCCGGGCGCCCCCACGCCCGCGGGCGAAGGGTCGTCGACGTCGAACGTCCATACGTGGACCTCCGACCGGTCGAGCACGGGGGCCGCTCCCCGTAGAAACCGGACTTGCTCTCCGGCTCTCAGGTGCTCCCTCCCGAAAACGCCTGGGCGGCCCGAAGCGCACGCCCGAGGTGGTCCGCCAGAACGTCGACGGCGGGCGGGCGCAGGATTGGGACGTGGCGGGAGGGGATCTCCACGATGTCCACGCGGCCGTCTATCAACGGGCGCCAGAACCACTGCCGCAGCGGACAGTCGACGCTCGCAAAGACACTGACATCGCCTTGGTAGGCGGATGGCGCCAGCGATCGGCGGATCTCCCGGATTCGCTCGTCGAACGCCCGCTCGGACGGCTCACGCCGATCGTTCACGACATGTCGGCGCCGCAGCGATTGCAGCACGGTTTCGCAGATCTCCCGCTGGCGATAGAGGCGCACGAGCCGCCAGCTGTAGTCGCCCGACCGGAACTTGCGCCCCCCGAGCCGCAGCTGCCAGAGGTAGTACCTCCAACCCTTCTCGACCTCTGGCCGCGGGTCGACGAGCCCGAGGAACGCGATCTCCTCGCCGTCGGCCTGCAGCCGCTTGGCCATCTCCAACGCGATTGGTGCCCCCATGCACAAGCCGCCCAGGTAGTAGGGCCCACGAGGCTGGACGTCCCGAACGCCGGCGAGATAGTCGGAGACCATCTCCTCGAAGCTTTCGTGAGGCTCCTCGCCCGGGACGACGCCGCGTGCCCGGATCCCGAACAGCGGCTGCGCCGGGCCCAAGCGCTGCGCCAGCGCCGCGAAGCTCACTGCTTCTCCGTTCAGGCCGTGGAGAAAGAAGGCAGGCGCCAGCTCGCCTTCGGGCTGGACGGGTACGACGAGCTGCGATCGCCTGGCGGCAGTGCCCTCCGTCAGCTCGACGGCCAGCCGTTCAACCGTCGGCGCCCAGACGAGCGTCGTGAGAGGAAGACGGGGCTGCCCGTAGTCCTCGCGGAGCCGGGCGACCAGCTCCGCCGCCAGGAGCGAATCGCCGCCCAGGGCAAAGAAGTCGTCGGAAACGCCAACCCGCTCGACGCCGAGGACCTCCGTCCACAGGTTCGTGAGCTCTCGCTCGAGCGCTGTCCGCGGCTCTTCGAAGCGCGGGCTGGTCCCCCGCTCCCGGGGTCCGATGCCGAGAGTTTCGGCCAGGCCGATGCGCTGGAGCTTGCCGCTCGGCCCCTTAGGGATCTCGTCGACGAAGACGAGCACGCTCGGAACCTTGAAGTCGGCAATCCGCTCGGCCGCGAATTCGCGCAGGTCGCGTTCACTGACCGATGCGTCCTCGTGGAGCACGACCGCTGCTCCCACGTCCTCACCCAGGCGTGTGTCCGGGACGGCGAAGGCCACAGCCTGAGCCACAGCCGGATGTGAGAGGAGGGTCTCGTCGACCTCACGCGGGGAGATTTTCTCCCCGGCACGGTTGATGATCTCCTTCAGCCGGCCACGGAGCGCGAGATACCCGTCCTCGTCCAGCGCTCCCTGATCGCCGGTGCGGAACCAGTCCCCGGAGAAGGCTGCGTCGTTCGCCTCCGGAGCGTTCTCGTAGCCCGAGAAGACGCTTTCGCCGCGGACCGCGACTTCTCCCACCTCGCCGGGCTCGAGCACGTTGCCGGCCGCGTCGAGTATCGCCACCTCCGGGCCGGCAGCGACGCCTACCGTGCCCGCCTTCCGAGCGGCCGGGGGGAGCGGGTTGCTGGTCATCTGGTGCGCCGCCTCAGTCATCCCGTACGACTCGATCACGGGCACACCGAACGCTTGCTCGAGGCCCTCCATCACAACGGGCGCCAGGGGCGCCGATGACGAGCGGATGAGGCGCAAACGGCTCGCGACCGGTCTCTTGTCGAGATGCTGCACTCGCGTCAGGACGTCCTGGTGCATGGTAGGAACCGCCGTGTACCAGGTCGGCGAGAGCTCGTCGAGCCAGGAGAGGAAGCGTGAGGCCTGGAAGTCGGGCGCGCAGATCACGCTGCCTCCCGCCCACAAAGACGCGAGCACGCCGGCCACGAGACCGTGGATGTGGAAGAGCGGCATCACGTTGAGACAGCGATCCTCCGGGTCCAGCTTCAGCGCGGCTGCGACGTTCCGCGCCGATGCGCAAAGGTTTGCATGGGTGAGCGGCACGAGCTTCGGTCGCGCGGTCGTCCCCGACGTGTGGAGCACGAGCGCGACGTCGTGTGGCGCGCCGACATCGTCGCCGTTCCACCGTGTCGCCGGGATCGACCGCTGAGCAGAGTCGATCTCGACGACCGGGAGCCGGCGCTCACGGGCGAGCTCCCGCGCTGGAGAGTCCATCGCCGCATCGATGACGAGTGCCCGCGCCCGAAGATCGTCGAGGTAGAACTCGAGCTCGGCTCTCGTGTAGGCGGGGTTCAGTGGCGCACAGGCTGCCCCCGATGCGATCGCGATGAAGGAAGCCGCCAGCTCTGGGCCGTTAGGAAGCAAGAGGGCGACGCGATCCTGCCGTCCGATTCCGGTTGCCTTCAGACGGCCGAGAATCCCAGCGGTCCACGCCTCCAGGGCTCCGTACGTCAGTGGGGGCTGTCCCGGAGCGAGCAACGCGGGAGCCTGTCCGTCCGCACCCGAGCGTGCCGCGATGAGGTCGTGAATCGAGCTGCGCAAGACAGGGACCGTGGTCACGGGCGAGAGACTCCGCAGCGTACCTCAGCCGTCGCCCGGTACCGGACCAAAGAGCCACCACGGCACGCCGGCCTTGCGAAGAGCCCTTCCCATCCCCATGCCGTACGTGTAGCCGACGGCGGCCTCGGGGTTAGACGAGCGCTCACGTCTCTGCCGGTGGTAGACGAGGTGGTTCGGGTCGCGAGCGTGCTCGTGGTCGGATCGAAGTCCTGCCGAGCGAAAGGACGTCGCGCAACGCGGGTGGGATACCGCCCAGCGCCGCCAGCACGGCCGCATAGACGACAGCGGCGACGCCGACGGCGAGCACGTCCGGCGCAAGGACGAGCAGGAGCACACCCGCGACTCCGGCAGCCGCGGCCGCAGTCGCAACGCGCGGGACGATGCCGAAGGACACGCGCAGGTCCGGCCGCGCCCGCGCCAGCAGGAAGCCGCCGGCGCACATGCCGAAGAGCTCGATCGCGACCAGGGCAACCGCCGCCCCTTCGGCGCCGTCCCGCTTGATGAGCACGGGCGCAGCCACGGCGGCGACGCCGAGCGCCACGAGGCTCGTCACGAGCAGAGAGCCGTGCAGGCGAAGCGCGAGCATGGCGGCTTCCCACGTGACGAAGAGACACGCGAAGGCGACGGCGGCGGCGGCGATGCGAAGGACCGGTACCGCGGGCTCGTAGTCGGGGCCGCCGAGGATGGCGACGATCAGGTCAGCGCCGATGGCGGTCAGCAAGGCCGTCCCGACGCCGACGACCGTGATCACCTCGAAGGTCGTCTGCAGCGCACCACGCAGGCGCTCGGGATCCCGTGGCGCGACGCGCGCGAGAATCGGGAAGACCGAAGAGACCAGCACGACCGCGACGCCGACGAGTACCTCGAAGACCCGAAAGGGTATGGCGTAGTAACCGGTCTGGGTCTCGGTCGCAAGGAGCGACATGAGGATGACCGTGAGGCGGAAGCTGAGACCGCCGACGGCGACTGCGAGAGCGTACGGGATCGTGCCTCCGAACAGCGTCCGCCACTTGCTCCACTCGAAGGCGGGAAGGCCACGAGCCTCGGCGTTCGTGAGCAGGAGCGCGCCGACGAGCGCGACGCACGCAGACACGGTGACCGCGACGAAGAACGGCAGCAGGCCTGCTCCCGTAACGACAAGCAGCACGACGAGGCCGACAAGAACGCTCTGCTGAAGCAGCTCCAGGAGCGACAGGGTTCCGAGACGCAGACCGGCGGTGAGCGGGATGACGTACACGCTGCGCAGGTCGACGAGAAGCGCCCCGACACCGAGCAGCAGTGCGCCGGCCACGAGGAGCGGCCTGTAGCTCGCCGCCGCGAAGGCTACGGCGGTGATCACAGCCGCGCTACTGAGGAGCAGCCGCAGCCCCAGGGCGTTCTGCAGGACCGGGCGCCGGGCGTCACCGTCACGGAGCACGTACTCACGCACGCCGACACGGGCCACGCCACCGTTCGCGAGCAGCGCGATGATCCCGATCAGCGAGAGGACGACGACGAACTGGCCGTACTCCTCGGGCCCGAGGTGCCTCGCCATCAGCGGCACCGAGATGAGGGTGAGGAGTATCGATGCGAAGTAGCCCATGCCGCGCAGCGCGCCCCCGCGAACGGCTGTCGGCCCGGCTTCCAGGGTGTCGAGCAGATCCGTGACCGGTACCTCGGCGGCCGGCGACGGCGCGCGATCCTCGGTCCGCATCAAGGTCAGACTAGAACACTGCGCGGCGGAGTCCCGCGTGCATGCCGCCCGGTCGGGCGCATCCGGCTTGCTGGATCCCGGTCAGGCGATCCGCCTCGGCTGCGGAGAGCGCCGCCGACTCGGATTCGTCGTCGCCGCAGCCGGCGAGCGCAACGACGACAAGAGCTGCGACCAGCGGCGTGCGCACAGCGCGTGACCCTACCTGGGTCGCAGGCATTGACTTTCCCCTGTAGGGTGGGTGGATCGCATGGCCGGGCAACTTTGCCGGGCCGGTGCTGCCGCAAGCTTCACGGTTGGCATTGCAGCCGGAGCGGCGCCCAATGACTCCGCAACAGGCTCTGGTCGGGTTGCGACGCTGTTCGGGACCAACGCCGACTTCAGCGTCAGTGCTCACAGCGGGCCTGCAGGTGAGGATGCCAAGGGCAACCTCAACCTTCGGAGCACCGGGGGCTACACCGAGAACAATGGGACGGCGGCGGTCAATTGCCTGCTCGTATCCGGCAACCAGGCGATCATGATCGGCGACTGGAAGGAAAGCGACCCGGCGGCGTGGCCGTTCGGGCCGGCCTTCCCGCTCTCTGTCGTGTACGTCCAGGACAACGGTAAGCCGAACGGTGCGACGCCTGACCGAGGCATAGCCTTTGGCGTAACCGGTGGCACATGCTCGGACTGGCTCGCGTTCGCTGCTTCGCTCGCGCAGCCCCTCGAGCACGGGAACGTCGTCGTTCGCGACGCGACCTAACCTCGCAGCTGCGAACGGTGTTAGAGAGGCCGCCTTCGGGCGGCCTCTCTGCGTCAGATGGTCTTGAACTGCTCGAACGGCTGGCGGCAGGCGTTGCAGTAGCGGATCGAGCGGCAAGGTGTGGGGCCGAAGATGTTCTCGAGCTTCGTGTTGTTCGAGCCGCAGTACGGGCAGCGGAACGTCGCCGTCTGGAGCTGCACGAGCGTCGTCTCCCCGGCGGCGCGCGGGGCGGGCGGTGCGAAACCGGCAGCGCGGAGCTTCTCGCGGCCCTCGGGGGTGATGCGGTCGGTCGACCACGAGTCGTCACGGATCACCTCGACGTCCGGCTCGGCCCCGAGCTCGGCCACCTTTGCGGCCAGCTCGTCGCGCATCACCTCGAGCGCCGGGCAGCCCAGGAACGTGGGCGTGAAAGCCACGTGGACGCGGCCGTCCTCGACGCGGACGTCTCGGACCACGCCGAGATCGACGAGCGAGACGACGGGGATCTCCGGATCGGCGACCTCCGCCAGCGCCGCCCAGACCTGCGCCTCGGTCACCATGCCGCACCCGGCACGGAGCGCCGCACCATCGTCATCTCGTCCCACAGTCCGGGCCACTCCTCGATGTGCGTGCCGCGCTCGACGGCGTCCACCTCCGTCAGGCCCACCCGCTCGGCGAGGGTTGGGCGGAGCTCGGCGTCGACGATGCCGAGCGCGTAGGGGAACAGCTCCTCGACGGCTTCCCGGTAGCGCGGCTCGTCGGCCAACCGCGCACTCCACATCTGCGCGTGCAGGCGGTGGTAGACCTCCTCGCGGTCGATCTTCGCCGCCAGGCCGGCGACCTCCGCCTCGCTCGAAGCCTTCAGCCGCTCGAGCCGCAGCTCGTCCGCCGCTTCGTAGAGGACACGACGCGCGATCGTCCGCGCCCAGTCGGGCACGAGCCGGAGCTCGACGAGCTGCGCGCACCCGTACTCCTCGGGCGCCCGGTCGAATGCGAGCGCGTCGGCGTCGTCACTGAGCAGCTCGTAGATCGCGCGCGCGTGACCGATCTCGTTCTGCGCGATCGACGACAGTGCGACGTCCTCCTCGAGGAACGGCGCGATGCCCGTCCACTCGGAGTCGCTCCAGCCGAGCACCAGCTCGTCGTCAGCTATCTGGAGAAGTCGTTCCCGCTCGTTCACGAGCCAGCCCCAGCTTTGCCTTGAGGGAGTAGCCGTCCACGCGGTGGTAGTTGCGCTCGAGCTCGTCCACGAACTCCCCGATCTCGGAGATCTCGGACCGGGGGACGACCCAGAGCGCCTCCGACTCGCCGCGCCGGCCGTAGAACTCGCGTGCGTACGCCTCGGCGAAGGCGTGGTCGGGCGCGACGAACGAGCCGGCGTGCTGAAACGCCTGGCCCTGGCGTTCCTGGCGGAAGACCTCGTAGATCACGCGGCCTCGAGCAGCTCCAGCACGACCTTCGCCTGCTCCCCGCCCTGCTGGGCGTGGACGGTGAGCGGGATGCCGTGCGCGCCGTTCGCGTCGCGCAGCTCCGGGTGCTCCGCGAGCATCGCGCGGACGACGTCGAGGTAGCCGAGCATCGCCGCGGCGAAGAGGTCGAGCGCGGCGCCGTTGTCGAGCAGGAAGAGCGCGATCTCGCGGTGGCCCATGTGGGCCGCGGCGCCAAGGCCGGTCTCGAAGTCGCCGCCTCCCCAGTCCCAGGACGCCTTCACGAGGGCAGGTTCTTCCGCCAACAGCCGCTTCACCTCGTCGAGGTCGGCGTGCGCGACCGACACGAACTCGTTCACGAGAGCCGGATCGAGCTGTGGCGGACGCTCATCGCTCACGCCGCCTCCGCGAGCACGACGTTGCGCACCCACGCCGTCTCCGCGCGCGTCGTCCGGCGAAAGCCGAGCCGCTCCTCCGTCATCGGGCCGTGACCCGTGACGACGTGCTTCAGCTCGTCCCAGTCGGGTTCGGTGTACTCCCACACACCGTCCTCGCGCTTCCGGAGCTTCGGGTCGGGGACCGTCAGCCCCAGCTCCCAGATCTGCGGCACGTAGCCGTCGAGGAACTGCTGGCGCGCCTCCTCGTTCGCCTGGCTCTTGATCCGCCACTGGTACGTCGGATCGTCCGCCGCCTCGATGGGGTTGCCGTGGAACTGCATGAGCGGGCCCCACCAGCGGTCGAGCGCTTCCTGGACGAGCTCGCGCTGCTCGTCCGTGCCGAGCATCATCGTGAGGATGACGTCGCGGCCGTGGAGGATGTGGAACGACTCCTCCCAGCAGATCTTCTTCATGATCCGCGCGTACGGCGCGTACGAGCACTTGAGCAGTGCCTTCTGGGAGATGATCGCCGCAGCGTCCACGAGCCAGGCGATGACGCCGACGTCGCCCCAGGTCTTCGTCGGGTAGTGGAAGACGTTGTGGAACTTCGACTTGCCCGAGACGAGGTCCGTGAGGCACTGCTCGCGCGGCTTGCCGAGGTCCTCGACGACGCGGTAGATGAGCTGCGCGTGGCCCGCCTCGTCCTGCACCTTCGCCGTAAGGGCGAGCTTGCGCTGGAGCGTCGGCGCGCGGAGGATCCACTCGCGCTCCGGCAGCACGCCCATCAACTCCGAGTTCCCGTGCATCTCGATGAACTTCACGAGCCGCGCGCGGTACTCGTCGGGCATCCAATCGCCGGTCTCGACGAGCCCGCCGGCCTGGACGTGCTCGAGAAACTCCTGCTCAGTGCCTGGTTTAGGCGTCACGAGGCCTCCCAACCGAACGATCGTTAGGGTACGAGCGTACCATGGCCACCCGGCGCTCCGAGCTGACGCGAGAAGCGGCCCGGCTCTTTGCGGAGAAGGGCTACCACGGCACCTCCGTGGGCGACCTCGCGAAGGCCATGGGCGTGCAGAAGGGCTCGCTCTACGCGCACATCGACTCGAAGCAGGATCTCCTCTGGGAGATCGCCTCGGGCGGGGCGGCGGCCTTCCATGCGGCGCTCGACGAGGTGCCCGAGGACGCGCCGGCCGTGGAGCGCATCCGGCTTGCGATCGCGAGCCACCTCCGCGTCGTTTCGGAGCAGCTCGATGTGGCCACGGTGTTCACGCGAGAGTGGCGGTACCTCACCGACGAGCGGCGTGAGGCCTTCGTCGCAGAGCGGAGGCGGTACGAGGAGCGGATCCGAGACCTCTTCCGCGACGGCCGCGAGCAGGGCGAGCTCCGCTCGGATCTCGACGAGACGGCGGCGGGACTTATCTTCCTTTCGGCGGTGAACTGGGCGTACACGTGGCTCCAGCCAGGGCGCGACACGGCGGACCTCGCCGAGCGGTTCTTCCGGCTGCTCGTCGACGGCATGCGGGGGTACTCGACGCCGGCCTGACGGCCCGTACCAAGAGGGCCGTCCAGGTCAGGCGGGCGGGAAGCGGGCAGTGGGACGTCCGCTTCCTCGGTATCTCCGGCGCGAGCTGCCTTGCGAGCAGCTTGTCGCCCAGGCGGGCAGCATCTCGTGCCAGCCGCTGCCCGACGGCGGCTACCGCCTCAGTCTTCGCGGTGTGGGCACGATCGAGAACGTCCTGCCGCCGATGAACGTTCCCTTCCTCATCGTCGTCGTCTGACGTACCCACGCGGGGCCAGCCTGTTCCAGGTCGGCCCCGATGTTTCAACTGTGACGCGTCGGGGGTACAGCTGGGCCAGTTTCGTTAGGCGAGGACAGGGAGAACCCCCGTTGAGGCACGATCTCCATCGTCGCATCGTCCTGGCCGCAGCCGCCGTGGCCGCGCTCACCATCGGTGTCGTCGCGTACGCCGGCGACGACTCGCTCGATCCCGCCCACAACACCGCTCTGCCCTGCGAAGCGCTGAGCACGCCCGGGCTCGTCCCGCGCTCGGCGAAGAACGTCGTGCACCTCGCGAACGTCTGCGGCTTCGTGGGCACGGACATCGAGTTCCAGTCGCGCCGCGACGCGGCGGGAGAGGTGCGCGACTACGCCTTCGTAGGGACGATGGGTGGCGGACTGCGGATCTTCGACGTGACGGAGCCCAAACACCCGTTTCTCGCCGGCTCGTACACGGATCCAGGCTGGCAAGGGGACGTGCAGGTACGGGGAGACATCGCGGTGATCGGCTTCGATCCGCTCTCCGGGTCGGCGCCCGCTCCCAGCGCCTCCGCGTGTCTCCAGAAGAAGGGCGCGAACGGCGGCGTGGACATCATCGATCTGTCCTACGACGCGACGACCGGAACGTTCCAGACGTCCCTGCGCGAGTGCGTTCCGAATCCGCCCGGCGGCGGCGCGCACAATTCGACGCTCCATCCCAGCGGGACATGGCTGGCGATGTCGAACCCGCGAGGCCAGGGCTCGGTGGATGTCATCGATCTGCGTACGAGCCCAGCCACGCGCGCGTTTCGCATCGTGCAGAACGGGAGCCTCGGGCACAACGTCTGCACCAACACGGCACTAGCGCCAAGCCGCTGCATCTCGAACGGTCGCCCGGGGACGTGGAGCCCTCACGACATCCACTTCTCCGCCGATGGCAAAACGATGTACGTCGCTGCCGTCGGCAATGACACGGTCATCGTGGACGTGACGAACGTCCTGGCCGGGTCCGCTCCTGCGATCGGTGTGGCGCCGAACAACGCCGAGCCCGGCGGCTTCGCCAACCCGCACAACGTCCAGATCTCCCATCAGTCGGACGTCACCGCCGACGGTGCGATCCTCGTCGTCGCCGACGAACGCGGCGGCGGCACCTCTCAGACGGCGTGCAACACGGACGCGAACGGCGTCATCGGAGGCCTGCACTTCTGGGCGCTGCAGCCGCTGGCCGGGATACCCGCGACGGCGGGCGCCTCACCGGCGACCCCGAAGCGCTTCGGCGGCTGGTTCTACCCAAACCCGGGGCTCGCGCTCGATCCGCTACAGCCGGTCCTGTCCGGCCTCGGCCGGACCGAGCGCGCGTGCACGATCCACGTCTTCCGGCTGGGCGGCAACGGCAGCTCGTCCTCGGGCGCGGCAGCCGCTGGGTTCGACGGCGTCTCGCAGCTCTCGAATCGCCGGCTCACAAGTGCCCACTACGGAGCGGGCATCTGGTGGCTCGACATCTCGTCGGCCGCCTCGAGCCTCGACGGGACGGCCGAGGACGCGCGCTCGACGTGGGCCAACACGCTCGGCTGGAGCGTCATGCCCGGCGCCGAGACGTGGTCGGCGAAGGAGTACAAGGGCTTCGTCTACGCGGGCGACATGAGCCGCGGCCTCGACGTCTACCGCTTCGGGGATTGCGCGGGCCTCCAGTGCGTGCAGTCACCGTTGCCGACGACGCCCGGCAGCGCGAGCGGCGGCGGCCAGGCGCCGGGTGAGCTAGCCGAGCTCTCGATCGTGCGGGGGACGACGGCGGGCGGCAAAGCGACGTTCAGCTTCGACGTCCGCACGACCGGTGGGCTACCCGGCGGCCAGCTCTCGTTCACCGACCACCGGCTGAAGAAGAAGGTAACCGCGACGACGATCGATTCGCTCACGATTGTGGGAGCGAAGGCGACGATCACCGGCCGCGCGACAGTCGACGGCACGCCCGGCGTGAGCTTCGTCGTCGAGACCGAGGACCTCGGCGAGCCCGGCAAGGCCGACTCGTTCCGGATCGTGCTCGGCGACGGCTACGCGGCCGGCGGCGTGCTGTTCAAGGGAAACATCCAAGTCTCAGGAGGGTAAGCGTGCGCACAGCAACGGTATTGACACTCTTCGTGGCGGCACTCCTGGTGCCAGCCGCATCAGGCCAAGCCGACCGGGCTGTCATCGTCGGCTTCGAGCCGGGCGCAGACAAGGTCTCGCTCGTGCAGTCGGTGGGAGGGCGCGTCACACACGAGTTCCGATACATCCCGGCGGTGGCGGCGACGATCCCCGCCGACCAGGCCTCGAACCTGGCCGCGGCACAGGGCGTCGAGTACGTCGAGTACGACCAAGAGCTCTATCTGCTCGGCGGTAGGCGCCAGACGACCGACTACGGCGTGGCGAAGATCGAGGCGCCGGCCGCCTGGAAGCTCGGCTTCCGCGGCAGGGGCGTGAAGGTGGGGATCTTCGACAGCGGCATCGACCTCCAGCATCCGGACCTGCGGGTCGCCGGCGGAATCGACCTGATCGGGGACGGCAACGGGCTCGACGACTGCAACGGTCACGGCACCCATGTCGCCGGCATCGTGGGCGCGCTCGACAACGGCAAGGGAACCGTCGGCGTCGCGCCGGATGCCTCGCTCTATGCCATGCGGTTCTTCGACTGCGTGGGCGGAGGCGCCACGAAGGCACGAGAGCTGATGGGCCTCGAGTGGGCGATCGACAACGGCATGGACGTCATCAACATGTCCTTCGGGTGCTGCTCGGTCGGCGGAGCCGTCGTCACGCCGATCCCGAGCGCGGCCGAAGAGGCGATGCTGAACGAGGCGTACGCGCGCGGCATCGTGCTGATCGCGGCGTCCGGTAACTCCGCCGTTCCGCCGGCGGGCGGCCCCGGCGAGCCCGTGGTCTCGTACCCGGCCGGCTACGCGTCGGTGGTCGCGGTCGGTGCGACCGACGAGAACGATCAGCTGGCGACATTCTCCAGTTGGGGCACCGACCAGGAGCTGACAGCTCCCGGTGTCTCCAACCTCTCCTCGGTGCCCGTGGGCACGGGTCAGACGACCGACTTGACCGTCGACACCGACGGCGGCCGGGCGCTCGATGCGATCTCGCTGCGATTCGCGGGCCTCACCGAGCGGCGCGGCCTCACGGCGAACACGATCTACGCGGGCCTCGGCAGCTTCCTCGAGTACGGGAACTGCACCGGGAAGACCGCGCTCGTCACGCGCGGCGGGCCGACCTTCGCGCAGAAGGTCGAGGCCGCGATGAACGCCGGCTGCGCGGGCGTGATCATCCACAACAACCAGCCCGGCAACTTCAACGGAACTCTCGGCGCGGCGACGGCGCCTGACGGCCGCCCCTGGATTCCCGCGGTGTCGATCTCCCTCGACGAGGGCCTTTACCTCAAGGGGCAGATCGACTCGGGGCCGACGACGACCACCCTCCTGAACGTCGTCGGCGACTACGCGATGTTCAGTGGCACGTCCATGGCGTCGCCGCACGCGTCGGGGGTCGCGGCGCTCGTGGTGGGCAAGAATCCCGCCCTGAGCCCCGATCAGGTGCGCGCGGTGCTGCGCTCGAGCGCGGAGGACAGGGGTTTCGCCGGCTGGGACCCGCTGTATGGCTACGGGCGCGTCAACGCCCTCGACGCGGTTACCGCGACACCTTAGGAGGTCTCAGTGAACCGTCAACGATCGCTACGTACGCTCGCCGCGCTGGTCGTCGCGGGCACGGCGTGTGCGCTGCTCGCGGCCACCGCAGGCGCGACGCACGACGGCAACATCCCCGTCCAGCTCGCCCGAGTCAATGTGCCGACGCAAGGCGACGTCGACCGGCTGACCGACCTCGGCATCGACCTGACCGAGCACAGCGGCACCGGCTTCGTGGAGGCGGTCCTGCACACCACGGCCGACGCGGACCGGCTGCGGGCTGCGGGCTTCACGTGGACGGTGACGATTCCGGACCTCGGCCTCCGCGAGCGGCAGAACGCGGAGCTCAACGCGGCGTACGCGTCCTCGACGAGCGTGTCGCCGCTGCCGTCAGGACGCGACACGTACCGCACGCTCGCCGACTACGACGCCGAGCTCCGGCAGCTCGCCGCGCAGAACCCGAGCCTCGTGCGGCTGATCACGTTGAGCAAGCGGTCCGTGGAAGGCAGAGACATCCTCGGCATCGAGATCTCCGACAGCGTCGCGTCGAAGAGCGACGGCAAGCCCGTCTTCCTGATCATGGGCCTGCACCACGCGCGCGAGTGGCCGTCGGGCGAGCACACGATCGAGTTCGCCTACGACCTCGTCAAAGGGTTCGGCTCGAGCTCTCGCATCACCGACCTCCTGAAGCGAGCGCGTGTGCTCGTCGTGCCCGTGGTCAACCCCGACGGGTTCGAGCAGTCGCGGAAGTGGGGCGACCTCGTCGACATCCGTGAGGTCGACAACGGCGGCATCGTGACCATCGTCGGCAACCCGGGGAACGCGTACAAGCGGAAGAACTGCCGCGTCGTGAACGGCGAGTCGACGCCGCCCGGCGGCTGCGAGATCTCGAGCCCCGGCGGCTTCGGCGCCGGCATCGACCTCAACCGCAACTACGGCGGCCTGTGGGGCGGCCCGGGCGCGTCGAGGACGTTCGCCGATCCGACCTACCGGGGCCCCGCACCGTTCTCGGAGCCCGAGACGCAGGCCGTGCGCGAGCTCATCTCGGCCCGGCACGTGACGACGCTCGTCACGAACCACACCTTCTCGAACCTCGTGCTGCGGCCGCCCGGGATCCGCTCTGCGGGCGAGACGGTCGACGAGGCTGCGATGAAGAGCCTCGGCGCGCGCATGGCAACGCAGAACGGCTATCGCAACATCCACGGCTGGCAGCTCTACGATACGACGGGCACGACGGAAGACTGGTCGTACAACGCGACGGGCGGCTTCGGCTTCACGTTCGAGATCGGGCCGACGGAGTTCCATCCGCCGTTCAGCCAGGTGGTCGACGAGTACGTCGGCGTCGGCTTCTACGCGGGGAAGGGGAACCGTGAGGCGTTCCTGATCGCGCTCGAGAACGCGGCGGACGCGCGCCAGCACTCGGTGATCACGGGCAAGGCCCCGGCGGGCGCCGTACTGCGCCTCGTGAAGACATTCGAGACGAAGACGTCGACCGGCGGCCCGATCTCCGATCGCCTCGAGTCGACGCTGGTCGTGCCCGCCGGCGACAAGTTCACGTGGCACGTGAACCCGTCCACGAGGCCGGAGGTCATGGAGCGCCGCGTGCGGATCCTCGCCGAGCAGCCGACCCGGGCTGAGACGACGACGAAGAGCGGGGTCGTCTGGACGCCGGGCGAGTACGTGGACGTTCCCTTCTCCATGCCCGAGACGGGCGTCGGAGCGCTGAAGGTGAACCTCGACTGGCTGACTCCCGACGACCTCGACCTCTACGTCTACTACGTGCAGCCCGACGGTTCACTCGTCGAGGTGGGAAGCTCGGGCAACTTCGTGCTCGAGAAGGAGGAGGCGCTCGTCGAGCTGCCCGAGCCGGGCAACTACGTCATCCGCGTCGTGAACTTCGCTTCCGTGGCGACGGGCTTCACGGTGACCGCCGGGCTGTACGGGATCGCCGGCGAAGACGTGACGGGCGGCGGCATCGTCGAGCGCTACACGCTGACGTGCGAGCGGCCGACAGGCGCCGTGTTGGAGACGCTGACGGTCGCCGTCGATCGCGGCGGGACGAAGAAGCTCAACCTCAACGAGTGCACGAGGCGCTTCAAGGGCTAATAGCGCGAGAATGCCGCCGTGCGCTACACGGCCGAAGTGGTAGTCGTCGGCGGAGGAGCCATGGGGGCGAGCGTCGCCTGGCACCTGGGCCGGCTCGGCGTCGACGACGTCGTGCTCGTCGAGCGGGACGTGCTGGCCGCCGGGTCGACGAGCAAGTCGGCCGGCGGCTTCAGGACGCTGTTGGCCGTCGAGCTGAACATCAGGGTCGCGCTCCGGTCGCTCGACGAGCTGGAGGCGATGGACGGTGTCGAGCTCCACCAGCACGGCTACCTCTTTCTCCTCGACAGCGAAGGTGACGTCGAGCGGTTCCGCGCCGCGCTCGCCCTCCAGCACTCGTTGGGAGTGCCGTCGCGCGAGCTGTCGGTGGACGAGGCGTTGGCGATCGTCCCTCAACTCGACCCTGAGGGCCTACTGGCCGCGA
>JBKJWA010000256.1:0-11427 GCA_046716705.1 Gaiellaceae bacterium | reverse complement strand
GTCTGCGGCGCCCTCGGTCGGACCGGGCTCGACGCGTACCCACGCCTCCGCCTCGGCGACGAGCTCGCGCAACTCGGCGAGCAAGAGGTCGGCGGGAGAGCCGCGACGCTCGAGCGCCTCGATCCGCAGGGGAACCTCACGATGAGCCAGGGGCTCAACCCCGACACGATCGAGCGCTCGATGTACGACGTGCTCGTCCACCGGCTGCCCATTGAGCAGGTTCTGCACAAAGGTGAGGTCGACCTCGCCGTCTCGTCCATCGACCTCGCGGGCGCAGAGCTCGCGCTGTCGAGCCTCATCGGCCGCGAGCGCGCTCTCGAGAAGGGGCTGGCGCCGGTGAAGGACGACTACGACTGGATCATCATCGACACGCCGCCGTCACTCGGTCTTCTGACGATCAACGCACTTGTCGCGTCGGACGGCGTGATCGTGCCCGTGCAGTGCGAGTACCTGTCACTTCGCGGCCTCGTGCAGCTCGAGAACACCCTGAGCATGGTGCGGGAGAACCTCAATCCCGAGGTCGAGATCAAGGGCATCCTCCCGACGATGTACGACGGCCGTACGCTGCACGCACGCGAGGCCGTCGAGATACTCGAGGAGAACTTCGGCGACCTCGTGTTCAAGACGCGGATCAGAAAGACGATTCGCTACGCGGAGGCGCCGGTGAAGGGCGCCAGCATCCTGAAGTACGACCCCACAGGTACCGCCGCCGAGGCGTACCGCGACCTGGCGAAGGAGGTCCTCAATGGCACGCAAGCGCGCCAGCATGCGTGAGGGTCCCCTCGCTGAGCTCTTCCGGGCGACCGAGGCCGCGCAAAAGCAGGCAGAGCGCCAGGAAGGCGATAAGCCGGACGCGCAGCAGGAGAGTCTCGCACTCGACCAGACGGTTGAGTACATTCCCGACTTCGCGAAGGCGGAGGATGCCGAGCCCGAGGTTGTGACACCTGAGCCGAAGGCTGAGGCCGCGGTCGCCGAGCCCGAGGTGAAGCAGCAGCCGAAGCCGGTCGAGCGCGCCCGCGAAGAGGAACGCGTCCGCGGCGACGTCTGGCTCGAGAGCCTGCCCGAGCCGCCGCCGCTGCAGGCTGCTCCTCGACCCGACTCCGGTGCGTACATCGCCGTCATCCGCGTCGTCGGTGTGGGGGGCGCCGGGCTGAACGCGCTCAACCGCATGATCGACGCCGGCATCCACCAGGTCGAGTTCGTCGCCGTCAACACCGACATCCAGGCGCTCCAGGGCGCGGATGCCCCAACGAAGATCCACATCGGCCGCGACATCACGGAGGGCCTCGGGTCGGGCGCCGACCCAGAGGTCGGCCGTCGCGCGGCGGAGGAGGCCCGCGACGCGCTGAGGCGAGCCCTCCGCGGCTCGGACATGGTGTTCGTGACCGCCGGCGAAGGCGGCGGCACGGGATCGGGCGCCGCGCCCATCGTCGCCGAGATCGCCCGCGAGCTCGGCGCCTTGACCGTCGGCATCGTCACGCTTCCGTTTCGCTTCGAAGGCACGCAGCGTCGCCGGGCCGCCGACGAGGGCGTCGCTGCTCTGAGGGCTGCCTGCGACACCGTCATCGTCGTGCCGAACGAGCGGCTGCTCGAGGTGCTCGACCAGTCCACGTCGATGCTCGACGCGTTCCGGATCGCCGACGACGTCCTACGGCAGGGCGTCCAGGGGATCTGCGACCTCATCACGCTCCCCGGCCTCATCAACCTCGACTTCGCCGACGTGCGCACGATCATGCAGGACGCCGGCAACGCCCTCATGGGAATCGGCTACTCGAGCGGCGACGACCGCGCGGTGGAGGCCGTCGAGCGTGCGCTCCGCTCGCCGCTAATCGAGTCGGACATCGTCGGCGCGAAGGGTATCCTCCTGTCGATCGCCGGCGGCGATGACCTCTCCCTCTACGAGGTGAACGAGGCGGCGGAGATCGTGCGGCAGCGGTCGGGCGACGAGACGAACATCATCTTCGGGGCGACGATCGACGAGCGTCTCACGGGGCAGGTGTGGGTGACGGTCGTGGCGACGGGCTTCGGCGACCGCCTGCGGCGGCGCAACGGCGAGGAGCACTCGCCGCCGAGCTTTCTCTCTGATCTGTAGGAGGGTCACCGCATGAGGGGTGCGGTCGCCGCCGGGCACGAGATCACCGCGCAGGCGGGTGCCAGGACGCTCGCGGAGGGCGGCAACGCGGTCGACGCCTGCATCGCGGCCGCGTTCGCATCCTGGGTGGCCGAGAGCCCGCTCACAGGCCCGGGGGCCGGCGGGTTCATGCTCGTCCATCGGGCCCGGGACCGCGCGAGACGGCTGCTCGACTTCTTCGTCGCCGCGCCGGGTCAGGGGCGGCCCGGACGCGCGGAGGGCGAGATGGACGCTGTCGACATTCCCTTCGAGGGCTCGCAGACGACCCAGCGCTTCCTCATCGGGCATGCGTCGTGCGCCGTGCCCGGCACTGTTGCCGGGCTCGCGGCAGCACACCGGTCGTACGGCACGCTGCCGTGGCATGAGCTCGTGGCGCCCGCGATCGAGCTCGCACGCGCCGGCATCGTCATGACGAAGGCGCAGGCGCTGCTGCATGCGCTGCTCGACTCGATCCTCCGGCACACGCCCGAGAGCCGGGCCGTCTACGGTCAGGAGGCGAGGCTCGTGGCCGGCGATCGGCTCATCGCGCCCGATCTCGCGACGACGCTCGAGGTGCTGGCGAGGCACGGGCCCGATGCGATCTATCGTGGCGAGCTCGGCGCGGCGATCGCGGCGCATGTGCAGGAGCACGGAGGCGCGATCACGCGTCGCGACCTCGAGACGTACCGTGTGATTCGACGCCGGCCCGTCGAGGTCGCGTATCGCGGCCATGTCTTCGAGTCGAACCCCCCGCCGTCATCGGGCGGCGTGCTGATCGGGTACGGCCTTGCGTTGCTCGACCATGCCGGCGCGGCCGGCGTGCGGGGCTCGGCTCCCGAGCTCAGGCGCGTACTCGAGGTGCTGCGCGAGCAGACGAGCGCGAGGGACGAGCGGTTCAGGCGCGAGCTCTATCGCGGCGGGCTCGCGCAGCGCCTGCTGTCCGAGAGCTCCGTCGCGCACGGGGTGAGCCGGCTAGGCAATGCGCTGCAGGCGGAGAGCGCGTCACCGGGCGGGACGACGCACATCTCGGCCATGGACGCAGAGGGGAACGCCGCATCGCTGTCCTCGTCGACGGGCGCAGGCTCCGGCGTCGTCGTCCCCGGCACGGGCATCCACATGAACAACATGCTCGGCGAGTACGACCTCCAGCCTGGGGGGCGTACGCCCACGCCGGGGACGAGGCTGACGAGCATGATGTCCCCCTCGGTGGTGTCGAGTGACGGCGAGCCGCGCCTCGTGCTGGGCAGCGCGGGCTCCGTGCGACTGCGCGGTGCCGTGATGCAGGTGGTGATCAACGTTGTCGACCACGGCCTGAGCGTCGATGAGGCGATTGCCAGCCCGCGCGTCCACGTGGACGGAGAGCACGTCCACTGTGAGGGTGGGCACGAGCCCAAGTCTCTGGACGAGCTCGAGCGGATGGGCTACGACGTCGTGCGCTGGCGGCGGAAAAACCTGTTCTTCGGTGGCGTGGCCGCGGTCGAGCGGCGGCCGGACGGAACGCTCGCGGCGGCAGGCGACCCTCGCCGCGGCGGTCACGGCATCGTCGTCGAGGGCTAAGGGCCGGTGTCAGACACCTCGGCAGAAGGGCTTGTCCGGCTGTTCCGCGAGGACATGCCTGTCCGCTGTGTCGCCGGCGATCGGAGTCCACAAGAATCCCTGCTCAGACGCCATCCACACCTGTGGAACCATGGGCACACAGTTGGTGCAGCTCGCACTTGACAGAATCGATGTCTGACACCGATGGCTGTTTCAGCCGAGGGAGACGCGGCCGTTGGTGGCGGCGCGCTCGCGGATCTCGCGCTCTCGGGTCATCGCAGCGAGCGCGTGCTCGAGCAGCTCCGTCAGCCGCTGGAGCCGCTCCCGCTCCGAGCGCAGCTCGATGAGCTCCTGCTTCGGCTCGGTGCCGAAGTCGACATGCGCGGCGATCTCGAACGCGAGCGAGCCCGACGACCCGTCCGGCTCGTCGATCTCGGCGTCTGCCATGGCAGCGAGCTTGCGGAACACCGCGAGCGCCTCGTCGGCTGCCTTCGGGTCCGGCGTCGCATCGTCCTCGTCCTCTAGCGGCTCCACGTCGGCCGTCGGGAACGTGCGTCCGTCCGTCCACGCCGTGATCCGAAAGCGCTCGCCACCCTCGACGAGGATGTTCATGCGCCCGTCGTCGAAGACGTGCGCGATCTCCTTCACCTCGGCGAGCGTGCCGACGTCGCGGCAGCCGGAGTCGTCTTCGAGCACGAGGCCGAACGGCTCCCCGTCGGTAATGCACTCGCCTATGAGCTCCTTGTACCGCGGCTCGAAGATGTGCAGCGGAACGCGCTCCGTCGGGATGAGCACGAGCGCGAGCGGGAACAAGCCGATCTCGGGCACGCCAGAAGCGTAGTAGGAGGTCGGCCTGGCGGAGATAGAGTCTCGCCGTGCCGGCCGCCGCCAGCTCGTCGCGCCCAGCGCTTCGCGCGCTCGTACCGTACGAGCCGGGCAAACCAGCTGAGGAGCTGCAGCGCGAGCTCGGTCTCGAGCGCGTGGTCAAGCTCGCATCGAACGAAGGGATGTTCGGCCCGTTCCCCGCCGCGATCGAGGCCATCGAGCGGTGCGCCAGGGAACTCAACCGGTATCCGGACGGCGGGGCGTACCGCCTGCGGATGGCACTCGCCGAGCGGCACGGCGTCGGTTTCGAGGAAGTCGCGCCGGGCTCGGGCGCGGACGGCGTCGTCGACTGCCTCTCCCAGGCGCTGCTCGATCCGGGCGACGAGATCGTCTGCGGCTGGCCGTCGTTCTCGAGCTACCCCATCGCCGCTCAGAAGATGGCGGCCGAGCCGAAGCTCGTGCCGCTGCGGGAACACACATACGACCTCGAGGCGATCGCCGCGGCGGCCGGGCCGCGCACGAAGATCGTCTACCTCTGCCATCCCAACAACCCCACCGGCACCTCGAATGACCGCGCGGAGCTCGACGCATACTTCGACGCCGTTCCGGGCCACGTGCTCACCGTCGTCGACCAGGCGTACTTCGAGTACGTCGAGGACCCCGGGTACTGCGACGCCGTCGACGCGTATTTCAAGGACGGCCGTAACGTCCTCGTGCTGCGTACGTTCTCGAAGATCTACGGGCTCGCAGGGCTGCGCGTCGGGTACGGGGTGGGGCCCGAGGAGATCGTGCGCGAGCTCGGCAAGGTGCGCCGCGCGTTCGACGTGACGACTCTGGGTCAGGAAGCCGCGCTCGCCAGCCTGGGAGACGAGGCAGAGGTCGAGCGCCGCCGGGGCGCGAATGCAGAGGCCATGACGGACCTGCGTGGCGTGCTCGACCGCCACGACCTCCTGCCCGTCGGCCCCGCGGTCGCGAACTTCCTCTACGTCGATACCGGCGACCGCACCGCCGCGCTCGTGGACGGCCTGCTCCGCGAAGGCGTCATCATCCGGCCGCTGGCGGGCTTCGGCGCGCCCGGCGCCGTGCGCATCACCGCGGGCACTCGAGAGGACCACGCCGTTCTCGACGAGGCTCTTGCGGCCGTCGTAGGCGGCGGCGCTCAGCGGTAAGGTCCAGGCACACGTGTCGAGCGCCCCGGCGAGACCTCAGCCCGGCCTGCTGCGCCGAAACCCGGGCTTCCGGGCGCTCTTCGCTGCGACGTTCGCGTCGGGCCTGGGAACGTGGATCGCTGTCGTCGCGCTCACGATCGACGTCTACGACCGGACGGAGTCGGCGAAGTGGGTGAGCGCGCTGCTCGTCGCAGATTTCCTGCCCTCCGTGGCCATCGGCCTGCTCTTCGGGCCGCTGATCGACAGGCTGTCCCGTCGCCGGATCATGGTCGTCGCCGACCTGGCGAGGCTGGGCATCTTCGCGGCGCTGCCGTTCACGAACAGCCCGGAGGCGATCGTGATCCTCGCTGCCGCAGCAGGCTTCGCGACCGGGTTCTTCCGGCCGGCCTCGTACGCGGGCCTGCCGAACCTCGTGGCCGCGACCGATCTCGCATCGGCCAACTCGCGCCTCCGCGCAGGCGAGTACCTGTCGTGGACGATCGGCACGGCGCTCGGCGGTCTCATCGTCGCGGCTTCGAGCCCGGACGTCGCGTACTGGATCAACGCGGCGACGTTCCTCGTCTCGGCGGCTTTTATCCTCGGCATCGCCCCCTCGCTGCTGCAGACCGCGAGGGCAGAGTCGCGAGGCCACTGGCGTGACATCGGCGACGGGTTCTCGCTTGTCTTCCGCACGCGCGTCCTGCTCGCGGTGTTCTGTGCGTGGAACCTCGTGATGCTCGCGAACGCCGGAGTCAACGTCGCGGAGATCGTGCTCGCAAAGGTCACGTTCGCGAGCGGTCACGTCTCGGGCGACGTCGCGTTCGGTCTCCTGTGGGCCGCCTCGGGCTTCGGCCTGCTGCTGGGAAGCCTCTATGCGCCGAGATGGCTGGAGATGCGTGGCATCCTCCTCGTGTACACGGGTGCCCTCGCGCTCATGGGCTTCGGCGTGCTGATGGCTGCCCTGTCACCGAACGTCTGGATCGCTTTGCCCTGCATGGTGCTGGGCGGGGCGGGAAACGGCGCTGCGGTCGTCTACAATTCGCTGCTCGTCCAGCGTGGCGCGCCCGACGAGCTCCGCGGCCGCGTCTTCACGGTGATCATGAGCACGAACTTCGCGCTGCTCGGGCTGGGCATGGTCATCGCGGGGCCGCTGACAGATGCCATTGGTCCTCGCTGGGTATTCGCCATCTCGGGAGCCTGCGCCGGGCTAGGCGCGCTCGTCGGTTTCCTGCTGCTGCGCTCCGCCCAGGCAGATGCGGCCGAGCGCGACGTTGCGCCCTTCTCGGTGCCGGGCGCGGCGTCGTGACGCGCCGAGGGCACTGGACGCGGGGGAGCCTCGTCGCGGGGATCTCCGGTGGCGACCGGCGTGCGCTGGCCCGGGCGATCTCGCTCGTCGAGAACGGCGACGCCCTCGCGGCGGGCGTCGTCCACGATCTCTACCCGACGACGGGCCGGGCGCGGACGATCGGCGTTACCGGCCCACCTGGGGTCGGCAAGTCGAGCCTCATCGGTTCGCTTCTGGTCCATGCGAGGCAGCTCGGGCAGACGGCGGGTGTCGTCTCGGTCGATCCCTCGAGCCCGTTCTCGAAGGGCGCGCTGCTCGGTGACCGGATCCGGCTGTCGGAGCACTTTCTCGATCCGGGCGTCTTCATCCGCTCGATGGGCACGCGCGGCCACCTCGGCGGACTGGCCGAGGCGACGCTTCAGGCGCTGCTCCTGCTCGATGCCTTCGGCAAGGACGTCGTCTTCGTCGAGACCGTCGGCACTGGCCAGAGCGAGGTCGAGGTGGCCCGTGTGGCGGACACCGTGCTGCTCGTCCTCATGCCTGGTTCGGGCGACTCGATCCAGGCGCTCAAGGCGGGCATCATGGAGATCCCCGACGTGATCGCGGTCAACAAGGCCGATCATCCGGCGGCGAAGACGATGGTGGCGGACGTGCGCTCGATCCTCGCGCTCGACCACGAGCGGGCGTGGAAGGCGCCGATCGTGCTGACGGAGGCGCTTCGCGGGGAGGGCGTCGAGGAGCTCTGGGACCGCCTGGCCGATCATCGCGCACACCTCGAGCAGGATGGGCTGCTCGACGAGCGGCGACGCGAGCATCTCGCCGCGGAGGTGTTTGCGGTCTCGTCCGCCCGGGCGAAGACGTATCTAGAGCACGCTGTGAAGGACGATCCCGAGCTGGCCCGCGTGCTCGAGGCGGTTCAGCGGCGCGAGCTCGATCCACTGACTGCCGTGTCGGAGATCCTCGAGAAGGTGTTTCGGATTGGCGCTGCCGACCGCGGCTGACGTCGAGCAGGCTCGCGCGCGCCTGGAGGGAATCGCGCGTGAGACGCCCATGGTTCGCTCGGCGACGCTCTCGCAGCTCGCCGGGCGGGACGTGTGGCTGAAGGCGGAGAACCTCCAGCGCACCGGCTCGTTCAAGGTGCGCGGCGCCGTCAACCGCGTTGCTGTGCTGACCGACGACGAACGCGGGCGCGGAGTTGTCGCCGCAAGCGCCGGCAACCACGGCCAGGCGGTCGCCTGGGCAGCGCGCGAGGCCGGCGTCCCGGCAACGATCCTCGTGCCGCAGGACGCGCCCATGGCGAAGGTGGAGGCGACCCGCAGCTATGGCGCCGTCGTCGAGATGACGGGAGCGAGCTTCGAGGAGGCCGTCGCGACGGGGCGGCGCCAGGCGGAGGAGACGGGCGCCGTCTACGTCCACGCATTCGAGGACGGTGCGGTGATCGCCGGGCAGGGAACCGTCGGGCTCGAGGTCGTGGAGCAGTTGCTCGACGTGGAGACGGTGGTGGTGCCGGTCGGCGGCGGGGGGCTGGCGGCCGGCATCGCGCTCGGCGTCGAGGCGGCGGGGGCGGACGTTCGCGTCGCCGGCGTCCGTACGCCGCCGGAAGGCTTCGCGGTGGCGGACGGGATCGCGGTCAAGCAGGTCGGGGAGCTGCCCCGGACGATCCTCGCCGACCGCGTCGACTCGATGGTCGAGGTGTCGAGCGAAGAGATCGCGCAGGCGATCGTGCTTTGCCTCGAGCGCACGAAGCTCGTCGTCGAGGGCGCGGGCGCGGCCGGTGTGGCCGCCGTGCTCGCGGGCCGGGTGGAAGGCGACGGGCCCGTCGCGGTGATCCTCTCCGGTGGGAACGTCGATGCGACGACACTCATCTCCGTCATGCGCCACGGCCTGACGCTCGCCGGCCGCTACCTCGTCGTCCGCACCCGAGTGCCGGATCGTCCGGGCGAGCTCCAGAAGCTGCTGGATCACGTGACGGCGGAGCGCATCAACGTCATCGACGTCGAGCACCGTCGTGAGGGCGCCCCGATCGCCGTCGGGGAGACCGAGATCTGGCTGACGCTCGCGACGCGCGACGAGGAGCATTGCGAGACGCTGCTTGCCACGATGCGCGGCTGGGGCTACGACGTCGAGCGGGTCAGCTAGTGCCGCAGCGCCTGAATTCGACGGTCTGATTGCCGCGGCGCTCCCATTCGTAGACGCCGCCGTGCAGCACGGGGCGCGCCTTGAGGCCTGCCGCGGCGAGCACGCTGGCCGCGATGGCCGCGCGCGGCCCCGTTTCGCAGACCGTCACGAGCGGCTTCCCGCCGGCCAGGTCGTCCGCGAACTCGCCGATGACGCGGTACGGAATGTTGCGGCTGCCGGGGATGTAGCCGGCGTCGCGCTCCGACGGCTCGCGCACGTCGATGACGTCGACTGATCCCTCGGCGATGAGCCGTTCCAGCTCGTCCATCTCCACCGGTTCGAAGGTCTCCGTAGCCGTGACGTCTTCGAGGTATCCGGCCAGCTCGAGAAAGCCGACCGCGTGGAGCTTCGAGGCGGCGCGCGCGGCCTGCGCGGGTGAGTCGGCGTGGAGCGCGACCGAGCTTTCGGGCGGGATGAGGAACGCCGCTTTCGTGCCGAAGGCCGTTCCCGAGACGGGCACGTTGACTGCTCCAGGAGCGTGCCCTGCCGCGTGTGTGTCGGCATCGCGCACGTCGAGAGTGAAGTGGCCGTCTCGCGCCACGGGCGCGACGTCCGGCGGCGCGCCGACGAACGGACCGCGGTTGACCGCGACGATGTGCTCCATGTTCGGGGGCCGGGGCGTCGCGACTGAAGCGGAGTCGGCGACGAACTCCTCGACGGTGGCGAGGGCGAGCGCCGGGTTGAAACGCCGCTCCTGCCCGAGCGTCGACGATCGCTCCTCGCTCATGCCGGCGCCGCAGAGGGAGCCGGCCACGTGGCCCGGCATGACCCGCAAGTCGTCGGGCAGCTCGAGCAGCCGTTGGAGGCTGTGGAAGAGACCCTCCGCGCCCTCGCGTGCCTCGACCGCGAGGTCGGGGCGGGCGGCAGCGCCGACGAACAGCGAGTCGCCGGTGAGGAGCGCGTCGCCCGCGAGAAAGCAGCAGTGCTCCGGGCGGTGGCCCGGCGTGTGAAGCGTCTTGACGATGACCGAGCCGACGGCGATCTCGTCCCCGTCCGCCAACGGGTCGTTCGGGTACGACACGCCCGCATCGACGTGAACCGCGACGGGCACTCCCTGCTCGAGTGCGACGCGGCCGTGGCCCGACACGTGGTCGGCGTGCGTGTGGGTCTCGAGGACGCGTGTGATGCGCAGCCCCTGCGCCGCAGCCTCCTCGAGGAACGGCTCGATGGCGAACGCAGGGTCGACGAGGACAGCCTCGCCCGTCTCCTCGTCACCGATCAGGTACGACGCGCAGCCGAGGTCGTCGTCGACGAACTGGCGCAGGAACATCCCGCCGGAACGTACCACCGGCTTCCGCTGTACTTCTTGAAGTCCGGCCACGCCCGTAAGGGACATGTCCTAGTGTCTGACACTGAGTTGTGACAATTCTGTGCCAATCCATCCCCAGGGTGGATTGGGCGTGGCCTGCTAGGCCAGTCCGAGATGCTTGGCGATCACCATGCGCTGGACCTCGTTCGTGCCTTCGCCGATCTCGAGGATCTTCTGGTCCCGGTAGAGGCGCGAGATCGGGAATTCGTCCATGAAACCGTAGCCGCCGTGGATCTGCAGCGCGTGATTGACGACGCGATTCGACACCTCGCCCGTATAGAGCTTTGCGATCGCCGCCTCCTGCCCGAACGGTCGGCCCTGATCCTTCAGCCAGGCGGCCTTGTACGTGAGCAGCCGCCCTGCATCGATCTCCACGGCCATGTCGGCGAGCTTGAACTGCACCGCCTGGAACTCGGCGATCGGCCGGCCGAACTGCTCACGCTCCTTCGCGTACGCGACCGCGAGGTCGTAGGCGCCCTGGGCGAGCCCGACAGCCATCGCGGCGATGGAGATGCGGCCGCCGTCCAGGATCTCGAGGAACTGGTGGAAGCCCTGGCCCCGCGGCCCGAGGAGGTTCGCCTCGGGGACCGCGCAGCCCTGGAACGAGAGTTCCCGCGTGTCGGACGCCCGCCAGCCCATCTTTTCCATCGGCTCGGAGATGACGTAGCCGGGCGTGCCGTTGGGGACGATGATGTTCGACACCTCGCCCTCGCCCGTGAGCGCGGTGATCGTCACGCACGAGGTGATGTCGGTGCCGGCGTTCGTGATGAAGATCTTCGAGCCGTCGATCATCCACTCGCCGTCGCGCAGCTCGGCTCGCGTCTGCGTGGCGCCGGCGTCGGAGCCCGCGCCGGGCTCGGTGATCCCTAAAGCGGCGAGCTTCCGCCCGGACGCGAGGTCGGGAAGCCATTGCCGCTTCTGCTCCTCGGAGCCGAAGAGGAGGATCGGCATCGTGCCGAGCGACGTGTGCGCGGCGACCGTGATGCAGACGGAGGAGTCGATGCGCGCCAGCTCCTCGATCGCGATCGCGTATGAG
>JBKJWA010000255.1:0-9853 GCA_046716705.1 Gaiellaceae bacterium | reverse complement strand
CGGGGTCAGACCCAGGGTCAGACCCCTTCATCTGAAGAGGGCAGGTCTGTTCCGGCCGCAACAGACGGCAAGGCGCGCGCGACCCCGCTCGTACGCAAGGTGGCTCAAGAGCTTGGTGTCGACATCGAAGGTCTGACGGGCACAGGCCCGCAAGGACGCATTACCGAAGAGGACGTGCGTGCAGCGGCCATGTCCGAGGGTCAGACCCCAGAAGGGCGCCGCGAGCCGCTCCGGGGCGTGCGGCGCGTCATCGCCGAGCACATGGCCCGCGCGCACCGGGAGGTTCCGCCCGTCACCTGGGTCGAGGAGTGCGACTTCGAGGCAGTGGACATGGAGAAGCTCGTGGCGACGGTCGTCAAAGCGTGCGCGGCCGAGCTCCAGGGCTTTCCGGAGCTGAACGCCCGGCTCGACGGCGACGCGATCGTCTACCTCGACCGCTACGACATCGGCGTCGCCGTGCAGACGCGGCAGGGGCTCATGGTGCCTGTCGTGCGCGGCTGCGACGGCAAGACAGTCGATGAGATCCACGCGGAGCTCGCGCCGCTTGCCGAGAACGCGCGTGACGGCACGCTCGCCCCCGAGGAGCTTCGCGGCTCGACGTTCACGGTGACGAGCGCCGGGAAGCTCGGCGGGCTGTTCCAGACGCCGATCGTCAACCACCCCGAGGTCGCGATCCTCTCGATCGGCCGCATCGCGCCTCGGCCGGTGGTGCGTGACGGCGAGGTCGCCATTCGGCGCTTGGGAACGATCGCCGTCACGTTCGACCATCGCGTGATCGACAGCGCCCGTGCGGCCGAATTCGGCTTGGCCGTCATCGCGCGAATCGAGTCGAGCGCGGTCGACGTCTAGTAGGGCAGGCCGTGCACGCGGGTACGCTGGCGCGATGGCTCGGGTGGTGGAAGGCACCGCGCGGCTCGGCACGCGCACTGGACAGGCGCTGCGCCGGCCGCACAACTGGCTTCAGCTGGCGAAGTTCTGCGCCGTGGGCGCGACCGGCTACGTCGCCAACCTCGCGGTCTTCACGCTCCTGTACGAGGTCTTCTCCGTCCACTACAGGCCGGCTGCGGTGTGCTCGTTCGTCGTCGCCGTGACGAACAACTACCTCTGGAACCGCCTGTGGACGTTCCGCGGCGAGCGCGGTCACTTCTACTACCAGGGGCTCCGTTTCTTCATCGTCGCCTGGTGTGCGCTCGCGGCGAACCTCCTCGTGCTGGAGGTGCTGGTCCGACTCGGCCTCGACCCGGTCGCGGCACAGGCGCTTGCGATCATCGTCGTCACGCCCGTGAACTTCATCGGCAACAAGCTCTGGTCGTTTCGCCACCGGCGCTAGGGAGGCATGAGGCGGATTCGCGCGTGCGTGTGCGCTGCGTTCGTGGCGCTGCTGCTCACCTCGCCGGCAGCCGCGGATACGAAGCTGCCGCCTCCGCGCCTCACCGAGGAGCGAGCGGTGGCGATCGTCCTCGACGAGGACGGCGTACGGGCGTGGGTCGCCCGCTATCCACGCGAGAGCCTCGTCACCGAGGGCGAGTACGACGAGGAGTACCGCGAGTGGACCGTGAAGGCATGGTCGGGGGACGCCGGGCAGATCGTGCTCGGTCGCGTTGACGACCTCACCGGGCTCGTGGAGGACGCGTGGACCGGCCCACAGGTCGCGTGGCCGATGGCCCGTGGCGGCGAGGGTGCGTTCGGCGGCAAGCGCCTCAACAGCCTGCCCGTGTGGCTCGGTTTCTGCGCGGTGTTCGTGCTGGGGCTCGCCGACCTCCGCCGCCTGCGCGCCGCCCGCAACCTCGACCTTCTCGTGCTCGTCTCGCTTTCGATCTCGCTGTGGTTCTTCAACGAGGGGCGGATCTTCACGAGCGTGCCGCTCGTGTACCCGGTGCTGATCTACCTCCTGGCACGAACGCTGTGGATCGGCTTGAGCGGCCGCGCGGCCGCAGCGTCACGGCCTGTCTGGCCGGTCTGGCTGCTCGTCGCGGTCACGATCTTCCTCGCCGGCTTTCGCATCGGGCTCGCCCTCGGAGACTCGAACGTCATCGACGTCGGCTACTCCGGCGTCATCGGGGCGCATCGCATCGCAAGCGGCCAGGCGCCGTACGGCCATTTCCCGCTGGAGACCGGTGAAGAGTGCGGGCCTGCGGACCGCTCCGGGCGTGTGGTGCTGCGCATCCAGGAGAACGGGCGCTGTGAGGGACAGAACGCGCACGGCGACACGTACGGCCCGGTGACGTATCAGGCGTATCTGCCCGGCTATGCGATCTTCGGCTGGCAGGGAGAGGGCGACCCGTTGCATGCCGCGCACTTCACTGCGATCGTCTTCGACCTCGCCTGCATCGTCGGCCTCGTGCTGGTCGGGCTCCGGTACGGGGACCGGCGGCTGGCAGCGACGCTCGCATTCGCCTGGACGGCGTATCCCTTCACCCAGTACGTTGCGAGCTCGAGCTCCAACGACGCGATCCAGCCCGCATTGCTCGTGTTCGGCTTCTGGCTCGCGTCGTCTCCGTGGGGCCGCGGTGGCCTCGCGGCTCTAGCTTCGTGGGCGAAGTTCGCCCCGCTCGTCGTGGCGCCCCTCTGGGCGACGTACCCCGCGCGCCGCCTCCGTCCCACCGCGCTCTTCTGCGCCGCCTTCGTGGCCGCTACGCTCGCAGCCTTCTGGGTGCTGCTCCTCGAGCCCGATCCGCTGGGGAGCGTGCGAACTGTCTGGGACCGCACGGTCGGCCACCAGCTGGGCCGGGAGTCGCCCTTCTCGCTCTGGGACTGGCGGCAGTACCACGCGGGCCTGCCAGACCTCCATCTCGTCCAGCGGGCGCTACAGGTCTTGCTGATCGCCGGCGCGGTCGCACTCGCCTTCGTCCCCCGTCGGAAGTCGCCGCTTCAGCTGGCCGCGCTCACGGCTGCGCTCCTGATCGGCTTCGAAATCGCCCTCACGCACTGGTTCTACCTCTACGTCGCGTGGTTCTTCCCCTTCGTGGCCTTTGCGATCCTTGCTCCGGAGAGAGCCGAGGGCGGCTCTGAAGAGCCGCCCTCGGTGGTAGGAGGGTGATGCGTTGAAGCGCCTTACGTCTTCTTCGCGTTCAGCACTGCGTACTTCCACAGCCGCTTTGCGTTCTTCAGCTGCGTCGGCGTCAGGGGCACGAACTTCGCCTTGACGGCGATCGCCTTCTCGTTGTCGAGGATGTAACGGATGAACTTCTGCACCTCGGTGCGCTTGAACGACGCCTTCTTCACGTACATGAAGAGGCCGCGGGAGATCGGGTACGCCCGGTTCTGCACCGTCTGGTTGTTTGGCGTGACACAGCCGTTGCCCTTGTCGACGCGGACGATGTTGAGCCGGCTCGTGTTCTCGAGCGCGTAGGAGAGGCCGAAGTACCCGAGGCCGCCCCGTTCGCCGGAGACACCCTGGACGAGCACGTTGTCGTCCTCGGATGCCTGGTAGTCGGTCCGGCTCGCTCTTGCCCTGCCGTTCACGGCCTCGGTGAAGAAGTCGAACGTCCCCGAGTCGGTGCCCGGGCCGAACAGCTTCAGGCTCTGGTTCGGGAAGCTCGACCTGATGTCGTTCCAGTTCGAGACCTTCGAGCCGGGCTCCCAGATCTTCTTGAGCTCGGCCATCGTCAGGCACGTAGCCCAGGTGTTCTGCTGGTTGACGACGATCGAGATGCCGTCGTTCGCCGCCGCGAAGGCGATGTATTTGATGCCCGCGCTCCTGCACTTGTCGGCCTCCGCCCCCGCCCCCTGCCTGATCTTGCGGGATGCGTTGGAGATGTCTATCTCGCCCTTGCAGAAGCGGTCGAAGCCGCCGCCCGTTCCCGCCAGGCCGACCGTGACGCGCGTGTTGGGGTTCTTCTTCTGGAAGGCCTCGGCCGCGGCGGTCACGTACGGGTAGAGCGTGCTCGAGCCGTCAGCCGTGATGGTCCCGCTCAGCGTGCTGCCGCCGGCGCTGACCGTGCCCGCAGCGACGGCGGCCCCGGCGACAACTGTCGCCAGCAATCCTGCTGTACGCCTAAAGCGCATGTGCAATGCCTCGCTTTCGTGAGTGATGGTTCGCATGCGAGTCTCGCGGCCTGGGGCGGAGACGTGGTCGTCCGGCCGGTTGCCTTGTGGTGACGAAGTGGTGAGCTAGTCCGAGTGGGACGCGTCCGAGAACTCGCGCAGCTCGCCCGTGACGAGATATGCGACCTGCTCGCCGATGTCGACCGTGTGGTCGCCGAAGCGCTCGAGACAGCGGGAAATGACGATCATGCGCAGCCCCCATTCGCGCTTCGCTTCGTCGGCGCCCATGGCCAGCACATGCCGGACGAGCCGGCGGTTGGCGCGGTCGATCAGCTCGTCGAGCTCCACGAGGGACTCCGCTGCGGCCAGGTCGCGCTCGGCGAACGACCGCATCGCGACGCCGACCATCTCCTCAGCCCGCAGCCCCATCTCTTCGAAGCTCTCGAGCACCTGCGGGTCCCCTTCGACCCCGTGTGCGAGCTTCACGAGCTTCGAGATCGTCACGCAGAGATCGGCCATCCGCTCGAGGTGGAGGTTCATGTGAAGAATCGCCAGCACGAGCCGGAGATCGACGGCGACGGGTGTCTGCCTGGCGAGCAGGGACTCGATTCCCTGCTCGAGCGCGAGGTAGCGAGCGTCCACCTCGTCGTCGAACGCGATCACCTCGTCCGCGAGCTCCGCGTCCCGCTGGCGCAACGCGTTCATCGCGCCGCGGAGCGACCGGAGCGCGAGCTCGGCCTCTTCCTGGAGCGACGCCTCGAGAGAGTCGAGCTCCTCCTGGAACGACGCGCGGAGCGGCGACGTCATCCGAATCTCCCGGTGACGTAGTCCTCGGTGCGCTGGTCGGAGGGCTGCGTGAAGATCTTGTCGGTGCGGTCGTACTCGACGAGGATGCCGGTTCGCTCGCCTTCCTCGGCAACGTCGACCGAGAAGAACGCCGTCATGTCGGCCACACGGGCAGCCTGCTGCATGTTGTGCGTGACGATGACGATCGCGTAGTCCCGGTTGAGGTCCGACATGAGGTCCTCGATCCGGGTTGTCGCGATCGGGTCGAGCGCGGATGCCGGCTCGTCCATGAGGATGACGTCGGGCTCGACGGCGAGGCACCGCGCGATGCAGAGGCGCTGCTGCTGCCCGCCCGAGAGGCTCAGCGCGCTCGCCTTCAGCCGGTGCTTGACCTCGTCCCAGAGCGCTGCCTGCTGCAGTGCCCGTTCCACGCGCCCGTCCAGGTCGTCCTTCGTGCCGAGCACGCGCGGTCCGAACGCGACGTTGTCGTAGATCGACTTCGGGAACGGATTCGGCTTCTGGAAGACCATGCCGATGCGCTTCCGCACCTCGACCGGGTCGACTTTCGGCCCGTAGAGATCGAGGCCGTGGTAGAGGATCTCGCCCTTCACCTCTGCCCCGGGGATGAGGTCGTTCATGCGGTTGAAGCAGCGGATGAACGTGCTCTTGCCGCAGCCCGAGGGGCCGATCATCGCCGTCACCTCGTTGGGGGCGATGTCGAGCGAGATCCCGCGGACGGCGGTCTTGCCGCTGTAGGAGACCTCGAGGTCGCGCACCTGGAAGATGGCCTCGCGCCGGCCCGAAGAGCGCTCCGTGGTGGGCGCTGCCAGCTGGACTGGGTCGGCGATCGTTACCACCTCTTCTGATAGCGATTGCGGATGACGATGGCGGTGGAGTTGAGCAGGAGCATAATGACGAGGAGAACGATGATGGCTCCCGCCGCGAGGAGCCTGAACTCCGTTTGCGGCTGGCGGATCCAGTTGTAGATCTGCACGGGGAGGGCTGTGAACTCGCCGAGGATGGTCGGATCGAAAGACACATACGCGAGGGCTCCGATCATCAAGAGCGGCGCGGTCTCGCCGATCGCCCTCGAGAGCGCGAGGATCGAACCGGTCGCGATGCCTGGTATCGCCGCTGGAAGTACCTGGCGCCAGACGACTTGCCATTGCGTCGCGCCGAGCGCGTATGCGCCCTGCCGGATGGAGTCGGGGACGGATCTGAGCGCCTCGCGCGCCGAGATGATCACCGTCGGCAACGTCAGCAGCGTGAGGATGATCGCCCCGGCGAGGAGCACCCGCCCGAGGCCGATGCCGCGGACGATGAAGGCGAGCCCGAGGATGCCGTAGACGATCGACGGCACGCCCGCGAGGTTCTGGATGTTGACCTCGAGGAACCGGTTGTACCAGCGGTCCTTGCTCGCGTACTCCTCGAGGTAGAGCGCGGTGGCCAAGCCGAGCGGAACCGTGAAGAGGAGGACGAGGATGCCGAGGTAGATCGTCGCAAGAATCGCGGGCCGGGCGCCGGCGATCTCCGGGTCGATCGACGGCGGATCGAAGAGGAGCGTCTTAGTCACCCAGCTGCCGCCGTCCAAGACCACGTCTCCGATGAGCACTCCGAGCGTCAGCAAGGCAAGGCCGACGGAGGCGAGCAGCAACACGTAGAAGAGCGCGCCGGGAACGTCGCGCCGCGAACGGTCGATCGGCGTCGGGGTCGTCGCGGCACTCATTCGTAGACCTCCCGGAACCGCCGTACGAGCCTGATCGAGACGATGTTCATGACGAGCGTCATGACGAACAGCGTGAGCGCGACGGCGAAGATCGTCTGGTACTCGATCGATCCTTGGGGAACGTCTCCCTGCGCGGTCGCGCCGATGAACGCCGTCATCGTCTCCAGCGACACCCGCGGATCCGAGGAGATTTGCGCGAGCTGGCCTGCGGCGATGAGCACGATCATCGTCTCGCCGATGCCGCGTGAGATGGCGAGCACGAAGCTCGCGACGATGCCGGACGTGGCGGCAGGGACGACGATGCGCGTCGCAACGTGGCGCCGCGTCGCGCCCAGCGCGTAGCCGCCGTCGCGAAGGTCTTGGGGCACGGCGAACATCGCGTCCTCGGACAGCGACGCGACGAGGGGTATGAGCATGACGCCCATGACGAGCCCGGCCGAGAGCACGTTGAAGATCTCGACGTTGACGCCGACATCGCGCAGGAACGGCGTGAAGAACGTGAGCGCGAAGTAGCCGTAGACGACCGTCGGAATCCCCGCCAGCACCTCGAGCATGGGCTTGAGTACCGAGCGCACGTTCGGCCTCGCGTACTCGCTCAGATAGATGGCGGTGCCGACCCCGCAGGGGATTGCCACGAGGCAGGCCCAGAACGTGATCACGATCGTGCCGACGAGTAGCGGGACGACGCCGAACTGACCGTCGAGGAAGAGCGGGGTCCACGTCGTGCCCGTGAAGAACTCCCAGGGGGAGATCTCGGTGAAGAAATCGAACGCCGGCCTGAGCAGTGCCAAGATGATCGCGAACGTCGTCACAACGGATACGAACGCCGACGTGAGCAGGAGGACCCACACGAGGTCCTCGCCGTAGCGCCTGCGCGGCGCGCGCAGCGTGATCGGAGCTGCGGCGTCCTGCGTCGCCACTACGCCGTGAGCGCGGCGTCGAGCTTCGCCTTGGCGGCCGCAAGCTGCGCGACCGTCGGCGGCACGAACCCGGCCTGCTCTGCGATCTCGATGGCGTTGTCGAGCATGTACGTGAGGAAGTCACGGACATCGGAGCGCTCCAGCGAGCTCGTCTTCGCGTACACGAACAGCGGACGGGATAGCGGCGCGTACGTTCCGTCCTGAGCCGTCTGAGCAGAGGGAGCGACGCAGCCTGAGCCGTTGTCGATCTCGACTGCCTTCACGCGATCCTGGTTCTGTTCGTAGTACGAGAACCCGAAGTAGCCGAGCCCGCCCGTCTCCCCGGAGACGCCTTCGAGGACGACGTTGTCGTCCTCCGACGCCTGGTAGTCGGTGCGGCTCTCACCCTCCTCGCCCACGATCACGTCCGTGAAGTAGTCGAACGTTCCCGAGTCGGTGCCAGGCCCGTAGAGGCTGAGCGGCTCGTCGGGGAAGCTCGGGTCGACATCCTGCCAGTTGTCGACCTTCGACCCAGGCTCCCAGATTGTCTTGAGTTGCTCGACCGTGAGACACGTCGCCCAGTCGTTCTCCGGGTTGACGACCACGGTGAGCGCATCGTTCGCGACGGGCAGCTCGACGTACTCGATGCCGGCATCGGCGCACAGCTGTTCTTCGTCTGCGTCGATCGGCCGTGAGGCGTTGGCGAGATCGATCTCGTCTCTGCAAAACCGCTCGAATCCCCCGCCCGTGCCGGAGATGCCGACCGTGACGTCCACATCGGTGCTCTCTTGCTTGAAGTTCTCGGCGGCCCGGGTGGTAAACGGCCCGACGGTGCTGGAGCCGTCTGCGAGGATCGTCTGACCGCCACCGCCACCGCCGCAGCCGGTGGCGAGCAGCAGAGCGCACGCGAGCATGGTCGCCTGAGCCAACCTCCCCATCGCGCGTGAGTCTCGCCGTCGCAGGGCGCGGCCGGGGCGGCGCAGTGGTGAACGTCCGGTAACGATCTGGTTACAGATGCCCCGGGAACACGCATCGGATCTCTAGCCCCCCGCCTGCCACGGCGTGCGCCTCCGCAGTGCCGCCTGCCGACGTGACGATGTGCTTGACGATGGCCAGGCCGAGCCCGGTGCCGTGCGAAGAGCGCGCGCGGTCGGAGCGGAAGAACCTTTCGAACAGGCGAGGCAAGTCCTCGTCCGGCACGCCGTGACCGGTGTCCGTCCCGGAGAGGACAACGGTCCCTGCGCTGTCGCGGGCGCGGATCGTAAACGTCGCTCCAGTGCCCGCGTAGCGGAGCGCGTTGTCGGCGAGGTTCGCCGCGATCGTCTCCAGCATGCGGGGGCGCAGCGGCAGCTCGAGGTCGGGAGGGCAGTCCACGTGAAGTGCGACGCCGGCGTTCGCCGAGCGCTCGGCGCGGGCGGCGACGATCTCCTCGAGCACGGGCAGCGCATGTGTCGAGCCCAGCGAGACCACCGCCCGGCCGCTCTCGAGCTCGCTCAGGAAGAGCACGTCGTCGATGAGCTCACCGATCTGCGCCACCTCCGCGCGCGCCTGGCTCCCGAGCGCGTCGGCGTCGGCGCCGGGAAGCGCCAGGCTCTCGAGCAGGATCATCAGCCGCGCGAGCGGCGTCCGTAGCTCGTGGGAGACGGCGGCGGTGAAGCCCGCGCGGAGCTCCTGGTACGCGGCGAGGTCGCCGGGCGTGCCGAGATAGACGAGCGTCTCGCGGACGCCGTCGACCTCGTAGTCGATCTCGAGCGGGTCGCGCCCCTCACTCGCCTCGAGCAGCCGCGCGGGCAACGGCTCGCCGACGACGACGCCTTCCAACGACTGGCGCGCGCGCCGGCTGGCGGCGAGCACCTTGCGATCGGCATCGAGCACGACTACGTGCTCGCGGCTCTCCTCGACGAGCGTCTCGGCCCGCTTGCTCGCCGCAGCGAGCTGTCGCGCCCCGGCCTCCGGCGCGGTCGAGCGGCGCTCGAAGAGGCGCTTCACCACCTAGTCACCACTCCCTCACCATCCCTGTACCCCGCCTCGGCCATCGCGTCCCGATGATGGCAGAAGGGTCATCATGTCCAGCGTTCTCATCGTCGAAGACGACGCCGTCATCAGCCGCGGCATGGCCGAGCACCTAGCGCTCGCCGGCTTTCAGCCGACGGTCGTCGACCAGGGCGAGACCGGCCTTGCACGCCTGCGCTACGGCCAGCCGGACGTCTGCGTCCTCGACCTCATGCTGCCGCGCATCGACGGCGGGCGGATCATAGAGACGATCCGCGGGGAGGGCATCGGGACGCCGATCATCGTCGTCTCGGCCCGCGGCACGGAGGAGGATCGTGTGCGCGCGCTCGAGCTCCGAGCCGACGACTATCTCGTCAAGCCGTTGGCGATGGCGGAGCTCGTCGCGCGGGTCAAGGTAGCGGCGCGGCGTGGCGCCGGGGGCGCGAGCCCCGCCCGCGGCGAC
>JBKJWA010000254.1:0-9499 GCA_046716705.1 Gaiellaceae bacterium | reverse complement strand
GTCACCCTCGCGACGAAGATCTGGGCGCAGACGCTCGAGGAGGGACGCGAGCAGTACCGGCGGCAGCTCGAATGGTTCGAGCGCGTCGACGTCCAGCAGATCCACAACCTCGTCAACTGGCAAGAGCACCTGGAATGGATCGAGGAGGAGCGCGACGTCGGTCGAGTGGGCACGGTCGGCGTCACGCACTGGAATCGCGACGCGCTGCCCGATCTCGCCGATGCCCTACGCACGGGCCGCTTCGAGCAGGTACAGCTGCCCCACAACCCCGCCGAGCGCGAGTGCGAGGAGGAACTGCTGCCAATTGCGGCCGAGCTCGGCCTGAAGGTGATCGTGATGCGGCCGTTCGGCGACGGTGACCTTCTACGGCGGTGGCCGACAGCAGAGGAGCTCGAGCCGCTACGCCCGTTCGGCATCGAGACGTGGCCGCAGGCGCTGCTCAAGTGGGTGCTCTCGGATGAGCGGGTGGACTGCGTCATCCCAGGCACGGCGAAGCCGGAGCGCGCCGGCGAGAACGCTGCGGCCGGGTCACCTCCGTGGTTCGGGCCCGAAGAGCGCAGCTACGTTGCGAAGCTTGCACTCGGTTAGGCTCCGCAGCCATGCGAATCGGCGTCGTCAGGGAGATCAAGACCGATGAGCACCGCGTCGCGCTGACTCCGGCGGGCGCCCGTGAACTCGTGCGCCGCGACCACGACGTCGTCGTCGAGACAGGAGCCGGTCTCGGCAGCGCGTTCGCGGACGACGCCTACGCGGCGGCGGGTGCGCGTATCGCATCGGTGGACGACGTGTGGGGGGAGGCCGAGCTGCTGCTGAAGGTGAAGGAGCCGGTCCCCGCCGAGTATCCGAGGCTCCGCGACGACCTCGTCCTCTTCACGTATCTCCATCTCGCGGCAGACGAGCCGCTCACGCGCGCGCTCCTCGACTCGGGCATTTCCGCCGTTGCCTACGAGACGGTGGAGACGGAGGACCGGCAGCTGCCGCTGCTCGCGCCGATGAGCGAGGTCGCGGGTCGCCTCGCGGCGCAGATGGGCGCGTGGGCGCTCGAGAAGCCGCAGGGTGGACGCGGGATCCTGCCCGGAGGCGTCCCGGGCGTCCCGCCGGCGAAGGTGCTCGTGATCGGCGGTGGCATCGTCGGCTACAACGCCGCGCTCATCGCGGTCGGCATGCAGGCCGACGTCTGGGTGCTCGACAGGTCCGTCGAGCGTATGCGCGACCTCGAGATGATGCTCGATGGCCGCATCACGCTCGCGATGTCGACCGAGCTCCAGATCCAGGAGTCGGTGATGGACGCCGACCTCGTCATCGGCGCCGTGCTCATCCCGGGCGCGCGCGCGCCGAAGCTCATCACCCGCGAGATGCTGCCGACGATGAAGCCGGGCTCCGTGCTCGTGGATGTCGCGATCGACCAAGGGGGTTGCGCCGAGACCTCACGGCCGACGACGCACTCCGACCCGACGTACGTCGTAGACGGCGTCGTGCACTACTGCGTGGCGAACATGCCCGGCGCCGTGCCGATCTCGTCGACGAAGGCGCTCACGAACGTCACGCTCCCGTACGTCGAGGCGATCGCGAAACACGGCCTCGCTGCGGCGGTCGCTCGAGACCCGGCCCTCGCCCGTGGCGTCAACGCGCTCGGCGGGAAGGTGACGTACGAGGCCGTGGCGGAAGCGCATGGCATGGTCTACGCGCCGCTCGAAGACGTCCTGCCGCTCGCGCCGGTCTAGGCCTTTGCCTTCGCCGCGGCGTCCTTCGTCCCCGGCGAGAGCTTCACGACGATCCAGGTCATTGCCGCGGCGATGGCGATGATCGCCGGGATGTAGAGGGCGACGCCCAGCAGTCCGAGAACGGTCTCCACGGCTCTAGGATAGACGCATGCCGCGCGCGTGCGTCATCGTGCTCGACGGTGTGGGCGCAGGCGCCCTGCCGGACGCAGCAGAGTTCGGGGACGAGAGCTCGGACACCCTCGGCAACGTGGCACGGGCGGTGGGTGGCCTCGACCTTCCGGCCCTGGAGGCGCTCGGTCTCGGAAACGTGGCACCCCTCGGGGGCGCACCGCCGATGCCGGGCGCGCCGGCCGTCGCGGGCCGTCTCCTCGAGCGCTCCAAGGGCAAGGACACGACGCTCGGCCACTGGGAGATGATGGGCATCGTCACGCCACACCCGTTGCCGACGTACCCTCACGGCTTCCCCCACGACGTGATCGACCCGTTCATGCACGCGACCGCGCGCGGCGTGCTCGGCAACAAGCCGGCCTCGGGCACCGAGATCATCCTGGAGCTCGGCGAGGAGCACCAGCAGACCGGGAAGTGGATCGTCTACACCTCAGCAGACTCCGTCTTCCAGATCGCGGCGCACGAGGAGACGATTCCGCTGGAAGAGCTTTACCAGGGCTGCCGGAAGGCCCGCGAGATCCTCACCGAGAAACACGCGGTCGGCCGTGTGATCGCCCGGCCGTTCGTCGGCGAGCCTGGCAACTACGAACGCACTCCGAACCGGCACGACTTCTCGCTCGAGCCCAGGCGGCCGAACTACCTCACACAGGTGCGCGAGGCCGGGGCCGAGGTGCACGGCGTCGGGAAGATCCCGGACATCTTCGCCCACATGGACATCGACCACTAGCACCCGACGAAGTCGAACGTCGAGGGCATCACGGTCACCGAGCAACTGCTGCGCGACGTCGACGCGGGCCTCGTGTTCACGAATCTCGTCGAGACGGACATGCTCTGGGGGCACCGCAACGACCCCGAGAACTTCCATCGCTGCCTCCAGGACTTCGACCGCCGCCTGCCCGACCTGCTCGACGCACTGCGCGAGGGCGACCTGCTCGTGATCACGTCCGATCACGGCATCGATCCGACGACGTCCTCCACCGACCACTCGCGCGAGTACGGGCTGCTGCTCGCGTATGTACAGGGAAAGAACGCCGCCGGCCGCATCCACGAGGGCGAGTTCGGCGATGTCGGCGCCACCGTGAATCTCTGGCTCGGCGGGAAGGCGGCCTCCAAGCGTCTCTCCGGGGCGCCCATCCTCGAGCCGTGAGGCAGCTCAACGATCCCGACCTGGTTCGCCGGGAGTATGAGGACGAGTCGCGCTTCAACGTCCGCCAGGCGACGTGGAACTCGGCCACCGGGCCTGACGTGCACGACATCGTGGTCGGAGCATTGGGCGACGTTTCGCCCGCCCGCGTGCTCGAGGTCGGGGCGGGCAAGGGCGAGCTGGCCGAGCGGATCGCTCGCGACCTGGGCGTCGAGGTCGTGGCGGTAGACCAGTCCGAGCGCATGGTCGAGCTGACGCGCGCACGAGGGGTCGAGGCTCAGGTGGGCGACGTCCAGGAACTGCCGTTCGACGACGGGAGCTTCGACGCGGCGGTCGCCGCCTGGATGCTGTACCACGTGCCCGACGTGGATCTCGCGATCTCCGAGCTGCATCGCATCTTGCGCCCGAACGGGAGGCTCGTCGCAGTTACGAACAGCGTGGAGAACCTCATCGAGCTGTGGGAGCTCGTCGGCCAGGGGCCGAAGAAGGACTACGCCTTCGGCCGTGAGAACGGCGAGGAGGTGCTGCGGCGCCGATTCGCGCAGGTCGAGCGTGTGGATGCCGACGGCGAGGTCACGTTCCCCGACTGGGAGGCTGCGCGGGCGCACGTCGCAGCGTCTCCAATCCGCGGGCATCTCGCTGAGCAATTGCTCCATTTCGACGGCCCGCTCGTCGCCCGCCGCCGGGTCAGCGTCTTCGTCGCGGACAAATGACGGCGCTCAACGACCCGGCGCTCGTCCGCCGCGAGTACGCGAGCGAAGCGGGCCTCGCTGCGCGCCTCGCCGCGTACGCCGACGCGGAGGGTCCCGACGCGCCGGCGATGGTGTTCGACGCGGTCGCGGAGGCCTCGCCGAAGCGCGTGCTCGAGGTCGGCTGCGGGATGGGACAGCTCGCGCAACGACTGCACGAGGAGCTCGACGGGGACGTGGTCGCGATCGACCAGTCGGAGCGGATGGTCGAGTTGACGCTAGAGCGGGGCGTGGACGCGCGCGTCGCGGACGTCCAGGAGCTCCCCTTCGGCGACGGCGAGTTCGACGTCGTCGTGGCCGCGTGGATGCTGTACCACGTGCCCGACGTCGAGCACGCACTCGACGAGATCGTTCGCGTGCTGGGCTCGAACGGCCGTCTCGTAGCCGCCACGAACCGCCCGGGCCACCTGCAGGAGCTACGTACGCTCGTCGGCGTCACGCGTACGGGCCTCGAGGCCTTCGACGCAGACGGCGCGCAGCGGTTGCTGCCACCCCGCTTCGCGCACTTCGAGGAGCGCGACGCCGCCGGCACGGTGACGTTTGCCGATCGCGATGCCGTCGTCGCGTACGTGGAACCGTCGCTCGGCCTGTTCGGTGATATCGGCGCGATCCCGGCACTCGAGGAGCCGCTCGTCGTCTCTCGCCGGCCGGTGATCTTCGTCGCGGATAGATGATCAGGCCCGCCGAGCTCATTGAGCGGAAGCGCAACGGCGCCGAGCTGTCCGCGGAGGAGCTCTCGGAGCTCGTGCTCGGGTACACGCGCGGCGACGTCCCCGACTACCAGATGTCGGCGTTCCTCATGGCCGTCTACTTCCGCGGCCTGTCGGACGCGGAGACGTTCGCCCTGACCGACGCGATGATCGCGAGCGGCGAGACGATCGACCTCGGCGCGGCCCTCGGCCGGAAGGTGGTCGACAAGCACTCGACGGGCGGCGTGGGGGACAAGACCTCGCTCGCGGTGGGGCCGATCGTCACAGCGTGCGGCGTCCCCTTCGGGAAGATGTCCGGCCGCGGGCTCGGCCACACCGGGGGCACGCTCGACAAGCTCGAGTCGATTCCCGGCTTTCGCGTCGAGCTGACCGTGGATGAGCTCGTGGCCCAGGTGCGCGACGTCGGCATCGCGATCATCAGCCAGACCGGCGACCTCGTCCCGGCGGACAAACTTCTCTACGCCCTGCGTGACGTGACGGCGACAGTCGACAACGTCTCGCTGATCGCGGCGAGCATCATGTCGAAGAAGATCGCGGGTGGGGCGGACGCGATCGTGCTCGACGTGAAGGTCGGCGACGGCGCGTTCATGAAGACGCTCGACGATGCGCGGGCGCTCGCAGAGACGATGATCGAGCTGGGGCGGCGGGCCGGCCGCGAGACGGTGTGCGTGCTCACCGACATGGACCAGCCGCTCGGGCGCGCGGTCGGCAACGCGCTCGAGGTGCGCGAGGCGCTCTACACGGTGCGCGGGAACGGGCCACCCGACTTCACGGAGCTCGTCCTCGGCGCGTGCGCGCACCTGCTGGCGCTCTCCGACCTCGGCGTGTACGAGGAGGAGGGGCGGCGGCTGGCCGAGCAGGCGGTTGCCGACGGCTCCGCCGCTGAGGTGTGGAGCCGATGGATCGCGGCGCAGGGCGGCGATCCCGACGAGAGCGCTCTGCCCATGGCGGCGGTCGCGCGCGAGGTCGTCGCACCGCGGGCGGGCTATGTGACACGGCTGGGCGCGACCGCCGTGGGCGTTGCGGCGTTACACCTGGGAGCGGGCCGGGCGTCCAAGGAGGACGAGATCGATCACGCCGTCGGCGTCGTCTGCCGGCTGAAGCGCGGCGACACGGTCGAGGAGGGAGCGCTGCTCGCCGAGGTGCACGCGCGCGACGACGCGTCCGCTGCAGCAGCCGTGGAAGAGGTGCTCGCCGCGTATGAGATCGGCGACTCGCCTCCCGCCGAGCAGCCGCTCGTGCTCGACGTCCTCTATGCCTGAGCTGCCCGAGGTCGAGACCTACCGTGCCCGGCTCGAGCCGCGGCTCGTCGGCCGGAAGCTCGCGCGCGTGCGCATCCACGACCCGCGCCTGACGCTGCCGCTGGAGCCTGCCGAGGTGGAGGCGGAGCTGGAGGGCGAGCGAGTTGCATCCGTCGAGCGGCGGGGAAAGTACCTCGTCGTCCGCTTCGACAGCGGCCTCGCGCTCGTCGTGCATCTCCGCATGACTGGCGGCTTTCCGGAGACGCCTGCGACGCACGAGCGCGCGACTATCGACCTCGACGACGGCACCGGCGTCTCGTACCGCGACGTGCGGCGCTTCGGGACCTGGCACGTCCTCGGCGCTGCAGATCTCGACGAGTACCTGGCGGTGCGTCTCGGCCCGGAGCCACTGGGCTCGCGGTTCACGGCGCGCTTTCTCTCCGAGCGCCTCTCCCGGCGAAGGGCGCCGCTCAAGGCCGTGCTCCTCGACCAGCGCGTCGTGGCGGGTCTCGGGAACATCTACGCCGACGAGACCCTCTGGCACGCACGGCTTCATCCGCTGCGGCCGGCGGACAAGCTCGAGCCAGCGGAGGTAGCGAGTCTCCGCCGGGGCGTCCGGCGGGCGCTCCGGCGCGGCATCGAGCGCCAGGGCGCCAATCTCGGCGACGGTGCGTACCCGCAGGGCTCGATGCAGGACGAGTTCCGCGTCTACGGGCGCACGGGCGAGCCGTGCCGGCGCTGCCGAGCGCCGATCAAGAAGACGCGCGTCGCAGGCCGTGGGACGCATTACTGTCCCGGCTGCCAGCGATGACTGCACAGCTCCCGAAAGGCATTCTCATCGGTCACTGGACGGACCGCGAGGCGTGGACCGGGTGCACGGTTGTTCTGCTGCCGGAAGGAAGCGTCTCGTCGTGCGAGGTGCGCGGCGGGGCCCCCGGAACGCTCGGGACGGACGCGCTCTCGCCGGCCGGCGCTGGACCCGGCGCTACCGCGATTCTCCTCACGGGCGGTAGCGCGTTCGGGCTGGCCGCGGCCGACGGCGTCGTCCGGTGGCTCGCCGAGCGCGGCCGCGGGTACGAGCTGCCGGCCGGGGTTGTGCCGGTGGTCGCGGGCGCCGTCGTCTACGACTTGGCCCTCGGCAGCGCGTCGGCGTGGCCGACCGCGGAGGCGGGATACGCCGCGTGTAACGCAGCGAGCCCGTCTCCGGAACGCGGCAGCGTCGGCGCCGGGACAGGTTGCACGGTGGGCAAGCTTCTGCTCGAAGGACGGACGAAGGGTGGTCTCGGCGTTGCCAGCCTCGAGCTGGGCGGCGGGGGAGTCATCGCGGCGGTCGCAGTCGTCAATGCAGTGGGCGAGGTGCTCGACGAAGACGGCACGGTGCTGGCCGGTATCTGGCGGGACGGCGGGTACCTGCGGAGCTCGGACGTGCTGCGCGAGCAGGGCTTGCGCGGGCGGTTCGGCCGCGAGGCGACGACGCTTGTCTGCGTGGTCACGGATGCGCGGCTGACGAAGACAGAGGCATGGCTCTCTGCGCGGGCTGCGGGGGCGGGCCTCGCCCGCGCCGTCACCCCCGTCTGGACGCCGTTCGACGGCGACACGGTGTTCTGCGCGTCGACCGATGCGGTGGAAGCCGACCCGGCCGTCGTCGCCGCGCTCGCGGCCGACGTTGCCGCCGAGGCGATCCGCGACGCAGTGCGTCAATCGACGGGCGCGCCCGGGTGTCCGGCTGCCTCCGAGCGCTGATCTGTCGCACAATCGAGGTAGTCCCGCTGCAGACACGTCTCGATTCCCCGATACGCGACAGCGGGTGGAGGCGCGGGGTGGCCCCGGCGGATGGCCTCTTTAGACTGGGCTGCATCGGCCGGACGTTCACCACCGAGGCCGTCGTCCTCCGGTCGCTGCGTTTCTCGGAGGCCGATCGGATCCTGCACCTCTACACCGAGGATCGTGGGCGCGTGGGCGCTATCGCAAAAGGCGTCCGCAAGACCCGCTCACGGTTCGGTGGTCGTCTCGAGCCGCTGTCCCACGTCGAGCTCGTCCTTCACGAAGGCCGCGGAGAGCTTCAGACCGTCACGGGCGCGGCGCTCGTCCGCTCGCACCACGCGATCCGCGACGACGCGCGCCGTTCTGCGATCGGCCTCGTCGGCGCGGAGGCGGTGTTGCGGCTCTTTCCGGAACAGGAGCGGAACGACCGTGTGTTCACCGCGATCACGCGCTTCCTCGACCTTCTCGATGAGACGAACGGCGGGTCGCCGCGCCCCGAGCTCGATCCGCTCGGGCTCGCGTTCCAGCTGAAGCTGCTCTGGCTCTCCGGCTACCTGCCGCACGTCGGCAGCTGCGCCGAGTGTGGAGCCGAGGAGAACATCGTCGGCTACTCGCCGCGTGCGGGCGGCGCAGTCTGCGTCACGTGCGCCGACGGCGCGCTGACGCTTTCCGCAGGAGGTCTGGCGGTGGTCGACTCGCTGCTGCGTCAGCCGCTCGTGGACGCGGCCGGCATGATCGTGTCCGAGCGAGCGGCACGCGACGCGCTGGCCGTCGTCTCCGCGTCGTACGAGTACCACGGCGGTTTTCGATTACGCACGCTCTCAGCGTGATTTTCATTGCAAAGCCGGGTTGCACCTGTCCCGTCCTGCCGTGAAGATGGGACCTGTGGACGACGGGCAGGTCGAGGAGCTTCGAGGGTGGGCTCAGGGCCTCTCGACAGACCCCCGACCTGAGGTGAAGGCGGCAGCGAAGGCGATCACGATGCTCGCCGACGAGCTGGGCGCCGCGCGCAGCCAGCTGCTCGAGGAGCGGATGATTCGCGAGGCGCTCGAGGGCCGGGTCGCGGACGAGGAGGCGGTCGAGATGGAGCGAGACCTCCGTACGCGGCTCTTCCAGCGCCTTTACCGTTCCGCCAAACCCTCCTAGCGCGTCATGAGGCGGGAGCTGGCGGGCGGGTACGAGCTCGACGACGACGTCGACCGCATCGACCTCGACGCGGTCCACCGGTATCTCGCCGAGGAGTCGTACTGGGCCGAAAGCCGGACGCGCGATGTCGTCGAAGCGCTTGTCCGTGGCGCAACGCGAGTCGTCGGCCTTTACCACGGCGGCCAGCAGGTCGGCTTCGCGCGGGTGTGCTCGGACGGCCACACGCTGTCGTATCTCGCAGACGTCTACGTGCTCGAAGAGCACCGCGGCAAGAGTCTCGGCGTGGAGCTCGTTCGTGAGGCGGTCGAGGGCAGCCCACTTGCGGACACGCGTTGGCTGCTCCATACGAGGGACGCGCAGGGGCTGTACAAGCGCTTCGGCTTCGGCCCGCCCTCCGATCGCCTGATGGAGCGTCACACTGGCTGACCGGCGCACGCGCGTCCTCACGATCGCGCTCGCCGCCGGCGTCGCCGTCGCATTCGCCGACTCCTCGATCGTCGTGCTCGCGTTGCCCGACCTCTACGGCGAGTACGACACGACGCTCGTGGGCGTCTCGTGGGTGATCACGTCGTACAACCTCGTCGTTGCGCTCGCGGCGCTCGCCCTCATCCCCTTCGCGCGCCGCCTCCGCCCGCGGCCGACAGGGATCGTCGGCATCGCCCTTTTCGCGGCGGGCTCTGCCGGCTGCGCCGCAGCCTGGAGTCTCGAGGCGCTGATCTCCTTCCGTTGCATTCAGGGGCTCGGCGGGGCGCTGCTGCTCGCCGCGGCGCTGCGTGCCCTGGCGGCGCTCTGCGGGTCGCCGGGCGGCGGCGCGGCGGGGGGGGGGGGGGGGGGGGGGGGGGGGGGGGCGGGG
>JBKJWA010000253.1:0-8245 GCA_046716705.1 Gaiellaceae bacterium | reverse complement strand
CTGCGCCGGGCGCGCGGCGGCCAGTGGCGGAGCTCCGAGGCAGGGGACGACGCCGTACGGGCGGCGCTCGCTGACGCTAGCCCGGAGGCGGTCGTCTGGCTCGCCAGCCGTGCCATCTCGTACATGGACGAGAACGGGTTTCCCGAGGAGGCGGAGCCGTACATCGAGGACTAGGAGGGCCTACCGCTCCCGCTTCCAGAGGAGGACGCCGAGCGGCAGCATCGCGAACGCGAGGAGGTACGGGGCGAGCGCGAGGCGCGTCTTCCGCACGCCCTCGGTCACGGTTGGCCCGCGGTCGAGGGCCGACCTCACGCGGGCGGTCGCCTCGTCGAGCTCGCTCTCGTCGAAAATCGTGGCGCCGGTCACCTTCGCGAGCCGGTCGAGGTCGGACCGCGTAGCGGGGTTGGGCCGGTACTGCGGCTCGGGCAGTCCGCGGTTGAACACACGCTCGTCGCGCGACCAGAACTGCACGAAGACGACGTTCACTCCCGGCGGCCGTTTCCAGGCGCGCGCCAGGCGGGCGGCGTTCACGCCTTGGCTCTCGCCGTCCGTCAGCACGACGACTGCCCGCTTCTGGGCGCGGGGCGAGAAGAACCGCTGGGTGGCGACGGCCGCCAGCGAGTCGAAGCTCGTCGCGGTCGTGAGGAAGCTCGAGCGTGGCGGCGGCTGCTCGATGTCGAGCGCGAGGGCGACGGTGGCCCGGAAGGCGTCGGCGTCGGCGCTGGGGAAGAGATGCGGGAGCGTGCGGTCGGTGAGTGACGCCACGCCGACGGGGATCTCCGCCAGGGCGGCGCGCAGCTTCACGGCCGCGGCCTTCGCGCGCCCCAGGCGTGGCGTCCCGCCCAGCCCCGAGCGCGCGAGCATCGAGCGCGAGACGTCGAGCACGACGTATGCCTCCGCGTCCGTCCGCACCTCGAGCGCCGTCTCCGACTCGGCCACCGGCTGAGCGGCTGCGACGCCGAAGAGGGCGGCGACGACCCCCGCGGCCAACGTCGGCACGGCCAGGCGCCAGCGTGATGCGCGCGGCACTGACAGGGCGGCGCGCAGGCGGCTGCCACGCCGGGCGACGAGCACGAGCACGGCGAGCGGGACGACGATGCCGAGCGCGATCAGTGCACCGTTCGGCGACAGGAAGATGAGGTCGAAGCCGAGCAGCACGCTAGTACCCCGAGCCGGGGTCACCGGCGCCCGCGCCCTTCGCGCCCGAACCACCGGGCGACGGGTTCGGACCGCCGCCGGCCTCTGTCGGCTGGAGCGCACGCCCTCGCTGAAGCGCGAGCTCGAGGTTCGCCTTCGCCTCGCGATTGTCCGGATCGAGCTCGATCGCCGTCTGAAACGCCGCGGCCGCGTCCTGGACGAACGCGGCCTGGTCGCGCGCCTCCGTCAGCGAGCTCGCGAAGGCGATCACGCCGACGAGGTTCGTGCCGCGTGAGCGGCGGATGCGGTCGTCGTCTTCCGTGGCGATCTGCTGAAGGCGCGCACGCGCCTCCCCGCGGCTGAGCGCGAGCTCGGGATCGGAGGTGATCCCGAGATCGAGCCGCCCGAGGCGCAGTGCTCGCAGAGCCTTGCGGAATGCGAGGTCGTCGCCGGTGCCGAGCAGCCGCCTTGCGGCGCCGAACGGCAGCACGGTTTCCGGTTGCCAGAGGTCGGTGCTCTCGGGCTCCGCGCGGTAGCGGACGTCGTCGGCGGCCATCGCATCGTTCCAGCGGCCGACCTCGACCGCGAGCAGGAAGAGCGCCGTCGCGAGCGCGACGCAAAGGACGGCGGCAGCCCCCGGCACGAGGCGTCTCATGCCTGGCTCCGCTTCGCACGGGGCAGCGCCAGCCGTCCCGCGAACTGCTCGTGCAGTGCGAGGAGCGCGAAGAGCAGGCCGCCGAGAACAAGCAAGCCCGTCGGCACGCCCGATCCCAGGGCGCTCTCGAAGGTCCGTTCGTCGCCCGACGACGCCGGCAGCGACGCGAATGCCTTCGGGCCGAGCAATCCCTGGAAGAGGCTCAGCGAGTCCGTGGAGGCGGACATCGGGACGACCCGCATGTCGATGCCCCCTCGCTGGATGTCCTGAATCGCGCGCGACGTGGCCTGGACGTCCTCGGGCGCCGTCTCGAGATCCGAGACGAGCACGATGAAGCCGTCCTCCACCTTGTCCCGCACGAGCATGTCCCGCGCGAGCGCAAGCGCGGTCGAGATCCGCGTGCCGGACCTGAACGTATCCCACCACGGGTTGATGGGCGGCGCGGCCGCCGACTGCGACGGCTGGAGCACGCCCAGCAGCGGCTCGAGCTCCGTCGCGGGAGTCCCCGGCGGCAGCAGCTCGTACGGGACGTCCGAGAAGAACACGAGGCCGACGGGGGCGTCGATGCGGACGAGTTGCTTCAGCGTCCGCCGGACATCGACGTAGTTCGCCTCGGCGATGCTCAACGAGACATCGATGACGACGACGCCCGTCGAGCCCGGCGGCAGGAAGCTTCGCTCGCGCACGTCGAGGTTGCGCGCAGACCCAGCCGCCGCGGCGAGCAGGGCGACGGCGCCGCCGGCGAGCACGACGCGGAATGCGAGCGCGCGCCGTCGCGCCCAGCGGAGCGCCCTGAGGTCGGTGCTCGAGACGGCCTGGCGCCTACGGCGTCGGAGCATCGTCCTCCCCCTGCTGCTCGGGCTCGTCCGGCTCGAGGAGCGCGAGCTGCGCCCGGACGCTCTCGGCGAGGCCGCTCGTCTCAGCGAACGTCGGCGTCTCCTCCGACCACGCCATCATGCGCGCCCTGCGCGCCAGCGGAAACTCCTCGCGCGCCTCCATCTCCTCCGCCACGAGCTCGAGCGCACGTCGCCGGTCGGCGGCGCCGTTCGCCTGCTGCTCGTCCGTGAGCAGGATGAGCGCCAGCTCGAGCGGCGGCAGCCCCGGCTCGGGCTCCGGGTCGGGCTCGGGCTCCGGCTCCGGCTCCCGGTGAGGCATCGCTCGGAAGGCCAGGGCGATGCCCGCCAGCGCGAAGAGCGCCGCGCCGGCGAAGAGCAGCCAGCGCAGGAGCCCGGGGGAGATGCGGTACGTCGCCGCCGGCATCGACAACAGGTCCGCCCGCCACGGAGTGGACGCCGTCTCGGGGCGCTCGAGGTCGCCAGCGACGATGTTCGAATGTGTCACGAGGACCGGCCATCTGACCTCGATCGACTCGGTCCCGCCGCCGTCCAGCAGCCGGTACGAGACGACGGCAGGGTCGAACTCGAGCTGGTACGTCTCGCGCGGGGGCACGCACGGGCCGATCACACAGCGCAGGCGGTACGTCGTCCGAACGAAGCTCGCGTCGGCCGAGTCCTGCCGTGTTCGCTGCGGCCGCGAGAGCTGGCCCCACGGCGAGAACTCCTGCTTGATGCGGACGGAGTCGGGATCGACGAGGCGGCGATCCACGGTGACGTCGACGGCAGCCGTGAGCGTGTCGCCGAAGCCGATGGTCCGCGGCAGGAGCTTGGCATCGACGACGATCTCCGGTGCGCCTTCGGGCGGCTGCACCTGCTCGCTGCCGTCTCCCCCTCGCAGGACGAGGACGACGCTGACGGATACCGCGACGACGAGCAGGAACGCTGCCGGCAAGACGCGCCGTCGCATCTAGGCCACTCTTCGCAGGTTGCGCATGTCGGCCCAGTCGAGGAACGCGGCGAGGATCTCGATGGGGTCGCTGGACGAGACGAGCACCGGGTCGAGGCCGAGCCCCTCGAGCTCGGCAAGAAGCGAGGCCAGGCGCTCCTCGTTCGCCGCCCGGCGTGTGGCAGCCTCGCGCCGCGTGACGCGCACGTCGGTCATCCGGCCCGATCTCGGGTCCCGCATGGGCAGGACGATCCCCGCCACGTCCGGGAAGCTCTGCTCCCACGTCGGATCCTGGATGACGACCGGCACGACGTCGAGGCGGCGCTCCAGCGCCTTGAGCCAGACCTCGACGGGGGGTGGGTCGGAGAAGTCGGAGAGGCAGAACACGAAGCTGCCAGGCGTGACCGCCTTCGCGTGCTCGGTGAGGTGGAGGACAGCGTCGGCAACGCTGCCTTCCGGCGCCTCGAACAGATCCGACGGCAACCGCTCCTCGCGCAGCTCCCATAGACGCCGGCCGCCCTGCGGCGGCAGCCAGTACGCCTCGCCCTCCGCGAAGTCGACGTAGCCGACGAAGCCGCCCACGAGCGCCGTGCTCTGGATGATGAGCTCGACCGTCTGCCGCATCGCCTCCGCCTTGTCGAGCCACGGCAGCGGGGGCCGGAAGAACGCCATCTCCGGTCTCCGGTCGGAGACGACGACCACGCGCGGCGCTTCCTCCGCGAACCGTTCACGGACGATGAACTCATCCCGCTGTCGCGCTGACGAGAGGCGGGCCGAGGCCGCCCAGTCGATCGTGTGCAGGCTGTCGCCTTCTTGGTACGGGCGCGACCCGGCGACGTCCGAGCCCGTCCCCCGCCGGGAGCTGCGCATCGTCCCGAACGAGAGCCCCATGAGGCGCCCTCTGGGGACGAGCGTGAAGGTCACGGAGCTTGGGGCCCGGCAGCCGCGTGCGGACCCTCGAACAACGGATCCTCCTCGGAGCCGGGTACGGGCGCGAGCTCGAGGCACTGCCGGCGGAAGTCCTCGATCGCCTCGGTCCAGCCACTGGCGCGTGCGCGCGCGAGAAAGCCGGAGCGGAACACGAGACGGTGTGAGATCACGGGCACGAACAGCTGCTCGACGTCGACGGGCACGACGTAGTCGCGGCCGTGAAGCAGCGCCCACGCGCGTACGCCGCGCTCGAGCGCGAGACTTCCGCGCACTGAAGCGCCCATCGCCACGTCGTCGAGCACGCGCGTTGCCCGCACGAGCTCGACGAGCCAGCGCTTGAGGACGTCGTCCACGTAGACGTCGTTAACGGCAGCGCGGAGCACGGCGATGTCGTCGAGCGTCACCGCTGGCTGCAGGCTGCCGAGCGGGTGGGCGAGGCGCTGCTCGTCGATGATCGTCAGCTCGTCATCCACCTCCGGATAGCCGAGCGCCGTCTTCAGGAAGAAGCGGTCGAGCTGGGCTTCCGGGAGCGGGAACGTTCCCTCGTACTCGATCGGGTTCTCCGTCGCGAGCAGGAGGAAGGGGTCAGGCAGCTCGCGCGTAAGGCCGTCGACCGTCACCTGGCGCTCGGCCATCGCCTCGAGCAGCGCCGACTGCGTCTTCGGCGTCGCGCGGTTCACCTCGTCGACGAGCACGACGTTCGCGAAGATCGGCCCCGGGCGGAACTCGAAGTCGCGCGTGCGCTGGTCGAAGACCGATAGCCCCGTGACGTCGGTCGGCTGGAGGTCGGGCGTGCACTGGATGCGGGCCGTGGACGCGCCTTCGATGGAACCGGCGATGGAGCGGGCGAGCACCGTCTTCGCCGTGCCGGGAACGTCCTCGAGGAGGACATGCCCGCCGCACGTCATCGCCGACAACACGAGCTTGATCTCCTCCCGCTTGCCGAGGACGACGGTCTCGACGTTCGCCAGAAACCGGTCGGCCACCTCGACCGCACGGTCGAATGCCGTCATCTCCTCGAACGCAACCTCGGATTCCATCGCCCCTCGATCGTAGCTCCCGCCCGGCGTCGCCCTTACAGACGCGGGCGCGGCAGATTGGTTTGCAGAGCTAGCCCTTGCGGGCCTTCGCGAGCGCCGCCTGCGCGGCCGCCAGCGCACCCGCCTCGGTCGGGGGTGTCACGTCGCCGTACATCGACACCGTGTGCACGCTGTTGCCGAGCCTGAACGCGTGCGTGATCGCCTGTCCCCCGCCGACCTGGATGAGCCCCTGGGCGGCCCACGACCCGTCGCCGAGCACGGGCGCGCCCAACGGGCTGAACTGGAGCGACGACGCGTCCTGCTGGGTCTTCTTCAGCCAGCCCTTCGCGCCGCCGCGGCTCCGAAAGAGCCAGATCCGCTGGGAGACCCGCTGGTCGATCCTCTGTGCCTTCGCGACGAAGATGCTGTCGTGCATCGCCCGGAACCCGAACTCGCGTAGCGGACGGGTCTGTGCGGGGAGCACGAGCCCGACGTCGACGAGCGACATCAGCCCCGATTCGTCCTTGACGTAGACGAGGCCCGACGGCGCGTTCTTCGGGCCCAGCGCGACCCGGGGAAGGTCGCTCTTCTTGAAGGTCGGCGAAGGCGGGCCGGGCGGTGGCGGAGGCGTTGGCGCGGTCGGCGGAGGGGGCGGAGGCGGCTGGGGCTCGGCACTCGGGGAGCTCTCGCCGCAGCCGGCCGCAAGCAGCGCAGCGGCGGCGAGAGCGACCACGAGTGATGTGCCTGGGCGACGCATCGCGGAAATGTAGCTACGGCCGAGTCGCGCTCTTGCGACTACTGCGTTAGCGCGTCCGCGCCGGCGACCACTTCCAGGATCTCCTGCGTGATCTCGGCCTGGCGCGCGCGGTTCATCTGCAGCGTGAGCGAGTCGATGAGCTCGCCGGCGTTCTTCGACGCATTGCGCATGGCGGTCATCCGCGCGCCTTGCTCGGAGGCGGCGGACTCGAGCAGCGCGCGGTAGAGCTCGGTCTCGAGGTAGAACGGCAGGAGGCGCGCGAGGATCTCCTCCGGCTCCGGCTCATAGATGACGTCGCCGAGCAGTGCCGCCTGCTGCGCCTCCTCGTCCCCACGCTCGAGCAGCTCCTCGGGGATCGGCAGCACGTCCTGCTCGACCACCGTCTGCACGAGCGGTGAGACGTAGTGGTTGTAGACGATGACCGCGCGGTCGATCTCCTCAGCCACGTACAGCTCCGCCAGCCGGTTCGCGAGCGCCTGCGCGTCCGCGTACGCCGGCCGGTCGGAGAAGCCCGTCCAGGACTGGTCTACCTCATACCGCCGGAAGCGGAGCGTCGAGGCGCCCTTGCGGCCGGCGACGAGCCAGCGTACGTCCTGCCCTTCGGCGCGGGCCGTGCGATCGAGCGCGAACGCGTGCCGGAGCACCTGGGCGTTGAACGAGCCCGCGAGGCCTCGGTCGCCGGTCAGCGGCATGATGGCCACGGTTTTCACCTCGCGACGCTGGAGGAGCGGCAGGCCGTGCACGGACGACGACGCGCGGGCGACCCCCACCATCAGCTCCATCATCCGGTCGGCGAACGGCCGCATCGCCTCGATCCGCGCCTGGGCGCGCCGCAGGCGCGCGGAGGCGACGAGCTCCATCGCCTTCGTGATCTTCCGCGTGTTCGTGACGGACTTGATCCGCCGCCGGAGGTCTTGGACGGTCGCCATGGACTACGCCGCGTCCGTCTCCGACGCCGCGAAGCGGGCGGCGACCTTCTCGATCTCGGCGCGCAACTTCGCCTGCAGCTCGTCCGACAGCTCCTTCTTGTCCGCGATCTCGGCGTAGATCGAGCCCTCCGAGCGCAGGTGCTCGCGCAGCTCGTCCTGGAAGCGGGCGATGTCTTCGGTGGGGATGCGGTCGAGGTGACCCTCGCCGCCCGCGAAGATCGCCGCCACCTGCTCAGCGAGCCCCCACGGCGTGTATTGCGGCTGGTTGAGGGTCGCGACCATGCGCTCGCCGCGGCCGAGCGCATCGCGCGTCGCCTGGTCGAGCTCGGAGCCGAACTGCGCAAACGCCTCCAGCTCGCGGTACTGCGAGAGGTCCAGCTTCAGGCGTCCGGCGACCTGGCGCATCGCCTTCACCTGGGCGTTGCCGCCCACGCGCGACACGGAGATGCCGACGTTGATCGCCGGGCGTATGCCCGAGTTGAAAAGATCCGATTCGAGAAAGATCTGACCGTCGGTGATCGAGATGACGTTGGTCGGGATGTACGCCGAGACGTCGCCCGCCTGCGTCTCGATGATCGGCAGCGCCGTCAAAGAACCGCCCCCACGCTCGTCGCTGTATTTCGCCGCACGTTCGAGCAGTCGCGAGTGCAGATAGAAAACGTCTCCCGGATAGGCTTCGCGCCCCGGCGGACGACGGAGCAACAGACTGATCTCGCGGTATGCGGCGGCGTGCTTCGAGAGGTCATCATAGATGCAAAGCACGGCGCGTCCGCGATCCATAAAATATTCGCCGATCGCGCACCCGGCATATGGAGCCAGATATTGCATCGCCGCCGGGTCAGAAGCCGTCGCCGTGACGATGACCGTGTAGTCCATCGCATTATATTTTTCGAGCGTCGCCTGAACATTGGCGACGGTCGAAGCCTTCTGCCCGATCGCGACATAGACGCAGATCACATCCAGACCGCGCTGATTGATGATCGTATCGAGCGCGACAGCAGTCTTCCCGGTCTGGCGGTCGCCGATGATTAATTCG
>JBKJWA010000252.1:0-7105 GCA_046716705.1 Gaiellaceae bacterium | reverse complement strand
GTCGAAACGCCCGCGCTGCTGCGCGTCGCGACGAAGACCCCGTTTGCGTTGCCGGAACGCGAAGAAACGCTGATCTCTCCTGCCGGCGGGGCGCCGGTGGACGGATCGCCAAGCGACGCCAAGTACGTGCAACTGCCGACGGCCTGGTTGAAGATCACCTCGTATCCGCCCGGCGCAATCCGGCCGGCCGAGGTCGTGCCCTGGGATCTGGCGAGGCTGCCAGAGGCGTTGACCACAGCGGTCAGCCGCGTGACAGATCCCGCCGGCCCGGGCGGCCCGGTTGCGCCGGCCGCGCCGACCGCGCCTGGCGTTCCCGGCGGCCCCGGGATCCCTGCGGGACCTCTGAGGCCTCTCGGGCCTCGCGGCAGCTGCCCTTGCTTGAAGTCGACGGCGAGGAGCGAGCGGTTCTTCACTTTCGCCGACGTGACGGCGTTGCCCTTCAACTGCGGCGTGCCGACGGAGAGCAACGGAACGTTGCTGATCGCGGCGACGCCCGTGCCGCCGAGCGCAACGAGCAGCCCGATCGACGCCACGACGAGCGCAGGCGAAGGACGGAACTTGCGAAGGAACCTCACGAACGGATCACCCTCTCTGTAGTCGGGGACAACCCTTCGTACGTACCCCGCAAACGGCTTCCTGTATCGGGCGGAGAAACCCTTTCGGAACGTTTACATCCGGAAGACGCCGAAGGTCGTCTCCGGGATCGGCGCGTTCAGCGCCGCCGAGATTCCGAGGGCGAGCACGTGCCGCGTGTCGAGCGGATCGATGATGCCGTCGTCCCAGAGCCGCGCCGTCGAGTAGTACGGGTGGCCTTCCTCTTCATACGTCGCGCGGATCTCGTCCGGGTCGGCGTCACCGACCATGGACAGCACGAGCGCGGCCTGTTCGCCGCCCATGACGGAGATGCGGGCGTTCGGCCACATCCACAGCTGCCGCGGCCCGTAAGCCCGACCGCACATGCCGTAGTTGCCCGCCCCGAACGAGCCGCCGGTGACGACCGTGAACTTCGGGACGTCGGCGCATGCAACCGCCATCACGAGCTTCGCGCCGTCGCGGGCGATGCCCGCGGTCTCGTACTCCTTTCCGACCATGAAGCCGGTGACGTTCTGTAGGAAGACGAGCGGGATCCGCCGCTTGCACGCGAGCTCGACGAAGTGCGCGCCCTTCCGCGACGACTCGGCGAAGAGGACTCCGGCGTTGGCGAGGATCGCCACCGGGAGGCCCTCGATCCGCGCGAAGCCGCAGACGAGGGTTTCACCGTACGTAGCCTTGAACTCGTCGAAGCGGCTGCCGTCGACGATCCGCGCGACGAGCTCCCGCGGGTCGACCTGCTCGCGGAACGTCTCCGGGACGAGCCCGTAGAGGTCGGCCGGGTCGAGTGCGGGCGGCTCCGCCTGCACGATCTCCCAAGGAGGATCCGGCCGCCGCCCGCCGAGCGAGCGGACGATCTGACGGCAGAGCGCGAGGGCGTGCTCGTCCGAGACCGCGTAGTGGTCCGCCACGCCCGATTGCCGCGTGTGGACGTCCGCGCCGCCGAGCTCCTCGGCCGTCACCTCCTCTCCGGTCGCCGCCTTCACGAGCGGTGGGCCGCCGATGAAGATCGTGCCGGTGCCCTTGACGATGATCGTCTCGTCGCTCATTGCCGGCACGTACGCGCCGCCGGCGGTGCACGAGCCCATGACGGCCGCGATCTGGGGGATGCCGGCGGCAGACAGGCGGGCCTGGTTGTAGAAGATCCGCCCGAAGTGCTCGCGGTCGGGGAAGACCTCCGCCTGGAGCGGCAGGAACGCTCCGCCCGAGTCGACGAGGTAGATGCACGGCAGACGGTTCTGCTCGGCGACTTCCTGCGCCCGCAGGTGCTTCTTCACCGTGAGCGGGAAGTACGTGCCGCCCTTGACCGTGGCGTCGTTCGCGACGATCACGCATTGGCGGCCCTCGACGACGCCGACGCCGGTGACGATCCCCGCCGCTGGCGCCTGGCCGTCGTACACGCCCCAGGCGGCGAGCGCCGACAGCTCGAGGAATGCCGTGTCGGGGTCGCAGAGGCGGTCGATCCGCTCGCGCGCCGTGAGCTTGCCGCGGGAGCGGTGGCGTTCGAGCGCCTTCTCCCCGCCCCCTTTTGCGACGGCGGCCGTGCGCTCGCGGAGCTCGGCGACGAGCTCCTCCATGGCTTGCTGCCTCCGCCCAAAGACGTCGGAATTGCGCTCGACGGCGGATGCGAGCACGACCATCGGGGAGAGCCTAACGTGCGCGCTCGAGCGCCTGACGAATCGCCTCCTCGCGCGGTGCGAGCGCGAGCGCGATCCGAAGCTCCCGGCGGGCGTCCTCCTTTCGGCCGGCGTTCAGCAGGGCGAGGCCGAGCACGAATCGCATGTCCGCACTGCGCGGTTCCTTCGCAACCGCGCGTCGCAGCGGTGTGATGTCCGCAGCCGCGTCGCCGAGCGTCGTCTCGGCCAGATAGGGGTCGAGGGACAGCGGATCAAGACGTCGGGCCCAGCCGAGGGCGTCGCGAGCCGCAGTTACCGTGGGTGCGTCGTACGCCCGCTCTACGAAGCGCGCCGAGAGCCACGGCGGCGAGAAGGCGAGCAAGGCGACGAGCACTACGACGACGCCAGCGGGAATCGCGGCGCGGGCGGCGAGCGGGGTGGAACGGCCGTCCGACAGCGCGATCCCGGCGATGACGAACACCGGCAGCCCGACCGCGGGGATCGTCCACACCCAGTCGCCACCCGTGTGAACCGCGAAATACGCCGCCGTCCCGAGGGCGCCGGTCGCCAGGAGTGAGCTTCGCGCGCGGCGGGCAAGGCCGAACAGGACCGCCGCCCCCGAGCCGACGACGAGCAGGAAGCCGATGATGCCGGTCTCCGCAAGCGCGTCGAGCTCGAGCGAATGAGCACGAAGGGGTGTCTCGAGGCTCTCTCCGCGAAGGAGGTACGCGTTCCCAAAGCCGTACGCGCCGATGCCGGCCAGCGGGTGGCGCTCGAACTCGTCCCAGGCGACGAGCCAGAAGTCGTAGCGGTTCGATCCCAAGGCTGCGAAATGACTCGAGACCGACGCGTTGCGGTCGATATTCCTGAACTCGTCCCAGCGGTCATGCGTCGCGCGTACCGGGTGGTCAACGGCCGAGAAGAAGCCCACGACGCCTGCGATCAGCGCCGCGCATACAAGGCCGAGAACGATCCGTCCTGCCCAGATCCGCGCCGCATTCGGAACCCGAAGCCGCCGGTCGAGGAAGGCATACGTGAGACCTGCAAGTGTGCCGACGGCCGCCAGGACAAGCGTGACCGTCCCGGCGTGGCGTACGGCGTCGTCGAACGCCTGCCCCTCTGTACGGAACGGCTCCGTCAGTGGTTCCGCCGCCAAGGCGCCGAGCACGGCGACGACAGCTGTCGGCACGAGCAGCCGCAATCGCTTGCCGGAGACTGCGAACACGACGATCGCGGACACTGCGAGCGCCACGGCGCCTCCTTTGCTTTGCGTCCCCAGCCAGAGACACGCCATCGCCGTCGCTCCGCCCAGCGCGAGCGCCCGGATCGCCGCGTGCACGTCCTGTCGCGCCGCGAGCGCGACGGCGGGCCAGAACGCCACGAGGGCCATCGCCGCCTGGCCATTCCAGTACGTGACCGGAAAGTCGAGCCGACCCGCGAAGTAGAGGACCTCCGGATCGCCCTGCTCGCGCAGCCACACTGCTGTCAAGATCGCAAGCCCGCCGAGCCCGAGCACGACGACGACCGTTGCAGCCAGGCGATCTGCGGCGTCACGGAGCGTGACGAGCGGCGTGAGCAGGCAGACGACGTAGAACAGCGCCAGCAGGCCGTCGTCGCGTGCCAGCGACGGGGCGGGAGACCAGGAAGCCGAAAGCGCGGTCCACAGCGCGAATCCGAAGAGCAACGCCACCCCGGCGAGGGGTAGGCGCCTCGGGCGCACGGAAGAACCCGAGAACAACACGACGGCGAGGACGAGCGACGCGAGCACCGCGTACGCGAGCCAGTGGGCGGCGTTGATCGAGCCGGTCGCAACCCAGGCGAGCACGCACGAAACGCCCACGAGGCAGGCGACGGGAACGGCGCGCAGGAGCGCTGCGGGTCCCATGGGGGGGTGCGAGGCGGGTTCCAGCACCGATTACTCTAGAGTCGGCGTCGGAGCGCAAACGCGAGGAACGGAGCGGTCTGGCGGGTACCTCGAAACGAGGGAACTCACAGAGGTCTTACGTAAAGCCCTTGACGATTCAGTGTCCGCTAGTGACACTATGGGACAAGCCTTATCACGTCGGGGGGCTAGAGGCGAACGATCTGGAGGGGGACATGAGTCGCAGTCGAATCAAAGCAGCGCTCTTCATCCTTTCTGCGGCTGCGTTGATTGCGGCTCCGGGGGGACTCTCTGCAACGCCACAGGAGATCTACAGCGATTACGCTGACAACGGGAGGCTCGACGGGAACTATTCGGTACCCGATCTCGAGGCAGTGTTGGAGAACGTGGTGCAGCAGGGATACGGAGGGCCTGGCTCGGGCGGCCTGCCGCCGGCTGTCGAAGAGGAGACCGACGAACCGTCGGGCGGCACCTCAGGCGGCGGTGCGCCGGGCGGTACGCCGGGCGGTCCCTCAGGCGGCACATCCGGAGGCGGCACATCCGGCGGCGGCACCGCGGGCGAGGAGGCAGGCGGAAGCACGTCGCCGGTCCAGTCGAGCGGTGGTCTGCCGTTCACCGGGCTCGATCTCAGTCTGATCGCAGCCGGGGCGCTTGGGTTGATCCTGCTGGGCGCAGCGCTGCGGCGCGTCGCCAGGCAGAAGGCGTAGGGCCACCGGGCGACGGCTGACGGAGCACGGTGGAGACCGCGCTCGACACACCGCGGGTTGAAGCCTCCGCGGATGCCGTAACGGCGGGATCCCGCCTGCGCCCCGCGACCGCATGGGCGCTCGCGTGCCTGGGTGTCGATACGGCAATGCTGGTGCTCGCAGCGGCCGCCGTCGTCGTCGGAGGCCAGGCTGCAGGCGTAGCCTCACCCCCGGCGGCCGCGACTGCGGCGTTCCTCGTCCTCTGTCTCGGGCTCTACTCGTCGCGCGGGCTCTATCGCCTGCGGTTCCGCATCCACATGCTCGACGACCTGCGGACGATCCTCGGGGCGACGACTCTCGCCGCGATGCTCGTCCTCACGGGCCGCGTCCTGCTCGGGTCGACGGCCGACCTCGCGACCGAGACCGCGCGGCTCTGGGCATTCACGCTCGCGTACGTCAGCGCGGGCCGCCTCGCGTGGTACTGGTCACAGCAGCGTGCCCGCGCCGTGGGCGAGAGCGTGAGGCCGACGCTCATCGTCGGTGCGGGGCGCGTCGGCGTGCTCGTCGCCAAGCGCTTCTTCGACAACCCCGAGCTCGGCTTCCGGCCGGTCGCGTTCCTCGACAAGGAGCCCCTCGTCGACACGAGCGAAGAGCTCGGCATCCCTGTCGCAGGGGCGAGCTGGGACCTCGACGACGCGATCGTCCGGTTCAAGATCGAGCAGGTCGTCGTCACGTTCTCGACCGCACCGGACGAGGTGCTACTGCGGATCGTGCGGCGGTGTGAGGATCTCGGTATCCCCACGGCGATCGTGCCGCGCCTCTTCGAGCGAATGCCGGCGTTGACACAGATGGAGCACCTCGGCGGGCTACCCCTCGTCGCTCCGCGGCCGGCGGAGCCCGCAGGCTGGCAGTTCCGCGTGAAATACGTGCTCGACCGAGCGTCCTCCGCGGCCGCGCTCGTGTTCCTTTCACCACTCCTGATCGCGGCGGCGGTCGCCGTCCTCCTGTCGATGGGAAGGCCGATCTTCTTCAGGCAGTTGCGCATCGGCCGGGACGGAAGGCCGTTCGAGATGCTGAAGTTCCGCTCGATGGCGGTCGCCGAGGAGTCGCCATACGCGGCGCCCGACAGCGATCTCGCGCCAGGCGGCGTCGAAGGCGAAGACCGCCGGACGCACGTCGGCGCGTTCCTGCGTAAGACCTCGATCGACGAGCTGCCGCAGCTCTTCAACGTCCTGCGCGGCGACATGAGCATCGTCGGGCCGCGGCCGGAGCGGCCGGAATTCGTTCGCGACTTCGAGCAGCGCATCTACCGCTACGGCGACCGGCATCGCGTGAAGTCGGGGATCACCGGGTGGTCGCAGGTGCACGGCCTCCGCGGGCGTACGTCCCTGGCAGACCGTGCCGAGTGGGACAACTTCTACATCGACAACTTCTCCCTGTGGCTCGACCTCAAGATCGCGCTGATGACCGTGCGAACGCTGTTCAGGGCGAGCGCCGCCGTCGAGTAGCTCGACGGCGGAACCAGCCGGTTTCCGGCGGTTCGTCCTTGACCTCCGCAGGCGGCGCGGCCGTCTTCAGCTCCACCGGTGGTGGGGCCATTCGCCGCTTCTCGGCTCGCTGCCGGTCGCCGCGTACCGCGGCTCGCATCTCCTCGAGCAAGCTCTCGTCACCCACCGCCGCTCCGCTCTTCGTCGGCCGGCGCTCCAGTCCTACTTCCGGCCGAACGTCGCCCGGACGCTGCGGTCGCGGCTCAGCTTGACCACGCACGGACCCGTTCCGCGACAGCTGCCCGACCAGCCCGCGAAGCGGAAGCCGGGCGAAGCGGCGGCGCGCAGCCGGACGATCGAGTCCGCTCTGAAGGCCGCTGCGCAGCGGCCGGGGCATGAGACGCCGCCCGGCGAGCTCGAGACCTTGCCCTTGCCGCCGACGGACGTCGTGAGCCGGAACTTCGTCGAGCCAAAGACGGCGGTTACGGCCCGCGCAGCGCTGAGCGTCACGGCGCACGAGCCGTTGCCCGAGCATGCGCCCATCCAGCGAACGAACCGCGCTCCCGCTCGCGGCGCGGCCACGAGCGTGGCGGCGACACCCTGGTCGAGGTCGAGCGTGCACGACTGGGCGCACTCGAACGACGTCGGCGAGACGAGCCGCACGACACCGGTGCGCGTTCCCGTCGTCTGAATTGTCACGGAGAGGCGGTGCTGCGGGAGGTGCGTGAGCCACCCGGAGTCCTGGACGTCGAATCCTGCCAGGGAGTGCCCGTAGTAGTCGTTCCTGCCCGCGTCCATCGTCTGGCCTGAGAGCGTCGTCTGGCTGTTCGCGGACGGGAAGAG
>JBKJWA010000251.1:0-9685 GCA_046716705.1 Gaiellaceae bacterium | reverse complement strand
TTGTCGACTTCGCCCTCCGCAACTTCGACGGGCGGCTCGTCAGCTCGGATGAGCTGCGCGACCGGGTGATCGTTCTCACCTTCCTCGACAGCCAGTGCACTGAGGCGTGCCCGATGATCGCGTGGACTGTGGCGCGGACAGTCGACGCGTTGGCTCCGACCGAACGCAGCGTCGTGCAGGCTGTGGCAATCAGCACCGATCCGGCCGGCGACTCACCGGTGAGCGTGCACAGCTTTCTTGCACGCAACCGAGCCCTTGGACGGCTGTTGTACCTCGGGGGAGGTCAGCCCGAGCGCGAGCTGCGTCAAGTCTGGGAAGCGTTTCATGTCCTCTCCTCGCTGGAGAGCGGATACGACACGGTCCACTCAGCACCGGTCCGGATCTACGATCGACGCGGCACCTGGGCTGCGACTCTGCATGCCGGCGCTGACCTCTCGAAGGCAAACCTCGCCCATGACATCCGCGTTGCCCTCTCCGCCGCAAGAGACAAGTGAATAGGTGGCCAGACTAGGCTTGCGGCCGTGAACGCCACAGCCGTACCCCTCTCGGTCTCCGACCGCGACCGGTACATCAGGTATGCGCGGCTCCTTGCCTGGTCGAGCCTTGTCTGGATGACCGCCGAGGGAGTCATCGCCGTAGTCGCGGGCATCGCGGCCGGGAGCATCGCGCTCATCGGGTTCGGGATCGACAGCGCGATCGAGGGTGTCGCCAGCGTCATCATCATCTGGCGTTTCTGGGGCGCACGTGCACTGTCCGAGGCAGCTGAAAGACGAGCTCAGAAGCTCGTCGCGGTGCAGTTCTTCATCCTCGCGCCGTACGTCGCCATTGAGTCGGTGCGCGCGCTCGTGACAGGGCACGAGGCGGAGACGAGCTGGCTCGGGATCGGCCTGGTGGTCGCGAGCGCGGTGCTCATGCCAGCTTTCGGGATCGCCAAGCGGCGCGTCGGAGGGCGCCTCGGCTCCTCCGCGACCGTTTCGGAGGGCGCTCAGAACTTGCTCTGTGCGTACCTGTCGCTCGCCGTGCTCGCGGGACTCCTCGGTAACACGCTCTTCGGCGCATGGTGGCTCGACCCGCTCGCGGGTCTCTTCATCGCGTACGTGGCCGTGCGCGAGGGTCGCGAGTCGTGGCGAGGTGAGGAGTGCGGCTGCCACTAGTCGCACCTCCCGCCATGGCCGAAGTCGTTATCGAAGCGAGGATCACGTGCCCAGAGTGCGGCTTCTCGAAGGTCGAAACGATGCCTACGAATGCCTGCCAGCACTTCTACCGCTGCGAGGGGTGCGGCGAGATACTTCGGCCGCTCGTTGGCGATTGCTGCGTGTTCTGCTCGTACGCGGACTCAGTCTGTCCGCCGAAGCAGCAGGCGCACTAAGCCGCGGATGGAGCAGGATGGCCTGCCTGCTCTAGGATCGACGCGTGCTGGTGCGCGCCGCTGTGCTCGAGGAGTTCGGGCGACCGCTCGTCGTCCAGGACGTCGAGCTGGCCGAGCCGAAGGCCGGCGAGGCGCTCGTGCGGCTCGTCGCCTGCGGCGTTTGTCACACGGATCTCTACACGGCGTCCGGAGCCGATCCCTCAGGCTACGTGCCGTGCGTGCTCGGCCATGAGGGCGCCGGCGTGGTCGAGCGCATCGGGGACGGCGTCACCCTCGTCGCCGAGGGCGATCACGTCGTGACGCTGTTCGCTCCCGAGTGCGGCCAGTGCGTCCATTGCCTGAGCGACCGCACGAACCGCTGCGTCGCCATCCGCGACCGGCAAGGCCTCGGCTTCCTTCCCGACGGCACGACGAGATTCAGCCGCGACGGAGACCCGCTGCGCCACTTCATGGGCACCTCGACGTTCGCGGAGTACACGGTCATGCCCGAGATCGCGCTGGCCAAGGTGAGCCCGGAGGCGCCGCTCGAAGGTTGCGCGCCGTTCGCGTGCGGGCTCTCCACGGGGATCGGTGCCGTCATCTTCACGGCACAGGTCGAGCCCGGCGCCGTCTGCGCTGTCTTCGGCTGCGGCCTCGTGGGGCTCGGCGCGGTCATCGGCTGCCGGCTCGCCGGCGCCGAGCGCATCATCGCCGTCGACCTCTCGGAGGACCGGCTCGCCGAGGCGCACCGCCATGGCGCCACCGACACGCGGCTCGCCGGGGACGACACGGTCGAGTGGATCCGCTCGGAGACCGGCGGCTTCGGCGCGGACTACTCGTTCGAGGCGACCGGGAACGTCGCCGTCATGGCACAGGCCGTCGAGGCCGCGCGCGAGGCGTGGGGCCTCGCGACGATGTGCGGAGTCGCCGGCAAGGGCGAGATGCTCGACGTCGTCCCGCGTCTGCTCATCACGGGCCGGCGCGTGACCGGGTCGTCGTTCGGGGGCGTCAAGGGACGGACGCACGTCCCGCAGCTCGTCGACCGCTGGCTCGCCGGCGAGATCGACGTCGAGTCGCTCATATCGCACCGGCTGACGCTCGACGACGTCAACCGCGGCTTCGAGCTCATGGAGGCGCAGGACGGCATCCGTAGCGTGATTGCGTTCGCGTAGCATCGGTGACATGGCTGCCGCTTCCTCATCGCTGAAGGTCGGCGGCGCGAGTCACGAGATCTTCCGGCTGGACGCCCTGCAGGGGACGCACGACGTCGCGCGCCTCCCGTTCACGCTCCGGATCCTGCTCGAGAACGCACTGCGCACCGGAACCGAGGCCGATGTCGAGGCCGTCGCCGGCTGGGTGGCAACGGACGAGCCCTCACGCGAGCTGAGCTTCACGCCCGCGCGCGTGCTCCATCAGGACTTCACCGGCGTCCCCGCGGTCGTCGACCTCGTCGCCATGCGAGACGCGATGCGCGACCTCGGCGGCGACCCGGCTCGCATCGACCCGGAGCTGCCGTCGAACCTCGTCATCGACCACTCCGTGCAGGTGGACGCCTTCGCGTCGCGGGGCGCCATGGCGCGAAACACCGAGCTCGAGTTCCAGCGCAACCGCGAGCGCTACGCGTTCCTGCGCTTCGGCCAGCAGGCGTTCGACGGGCTGGCGGTCGTGCCGCCGGCAACCGGCATCGTCCACCAGGTCAACCTCGAGTTCCTCGCGCGCGTCGTGCAGACGCGCGATGGACAAGCGTTCCCGGACACGCTGCTGGGCACCGACTCGCACACAACGATGGTCAACGGGCTCGGCGTGCTCGGCTGGGGGGTCGGCGGCATCGAGGCCGAGGCGGCGATGCTGGGCGAAGCGGTGTCGATGCTCGTGCCGCAGGTGGTCGGGTTCCGGCTCACCGGCCGGCTTCCCGACGGCTCGACCGCCACCGACCTCGTGCTCACGGTGACGCAGATCCTCCGCACGCTCGGCGTCGTGGGGAAGTTCGTCGAGTACTTCGGGGCCGGCCTCGCCGGCCTGCCCGTGGCCGACCGGGCGACGCTCGGGAACATGTCACCCGAGTACGGCGCCACGTGCGGCTTCTTCCCCGTCGACGAGGAGACGCTCGCCTACCTGCGCCTCACCGGGCGCGACGAGGAGCACGTCGAGCTCGTCGAGGCGTACTGCAAGGAGAACCTTTTGTGGCACGACCCTGCCGACGGCGAGCCCACGTACTCGCAGGTCGTCGAGCTCGACCTTGCCACCGTCGAGCCGAGCATCGCGGGGCCTCGCCGGCCGCAGGACCGTGTCGCGCTCCACGACGCGAAGGAGTCATTCCTCGCGGCCCTCCCCAGCTTCGGCATCGACTACGGCACGGCGGAAGACGCGGCCGTCGCCGAGAGCTTCCCCGCCAGCGATCCTGTGGCAGCCGTCGCGCCCGGGCACAGGGAGGTGCACGCGACAGCCGCGGTGGCCGTGCCGGACGTCAGCGAGGAGTCCCGTGCTGTTTGGTGCGAGCTCGAAGGCGAGCGCTTCCCCCTGGGCAACGGCGCTGTGGTCATCGCCGCGATCACGAGCTGCACGAACACGTCGAACCCGCAGGTGATGGTCGCTGCCGGTCTGCTCGCGAAGAAGGCAGTCGAACGCGGGCTCGCCCGCCGTCCCTGGGTGAAGTCGAGCCTCGCACCGGGCTCGAAGGTCGTCACGCAGTATCTCGACGCCGCGGGCCTCACGACGTATCTCGAGGAACTCGGGTTCCACACGGTCGGCTACGGCTGTACGACCTGCATCGGCAACTCCGGCCCGCTGCCTGACGAGATCTCGAGAGCGATCGCCGAGGGCGACCTAGCGGTGTGCGCGGTGTTGTCCGGGAACCGAAACTTCGAGGCGCGCATCCATCCCGAGGTCAAGGCGAACTACCTCGGGTCACCGCCGCTCGTCGTCGCGTATGCCCTGGCCGGCCGCATGGACCTCGACCTCGTGGACGAGCCGCTCGGCGTCGGGTCGGACGGTGAGGACGTCTACCTCTCGGACATCTGGCCGGGTCCACGGGAGGTGCAGGACGTGATCGCCCAGGCATTGCGGCGCGAGATGTTCGAGCAGACGTACGCGGACGTCTATACGGGCGACGACCGGTGGCGCGCGCTCGATATCCCCTCGGGCCTGCTCTACGAATGGGAGCCGGAGTCGACGTACATTCGCCGCCCGCCGTACTTCGACGGCATGGGCCGCGAGCCGGAGCCGGTGGGCGACATCGCGGACGCGCGCTGCCTCGTCATGGTGGGCGACTCGGTGACGACCGACCACATCTCGCCGGCCGGCGCGATCAAGCCGGACAGCCCGGCCGGGCGCTATCTCGTCGAGCACGGCATCGAGCGCAAGGACTTCAACTCGTACGGCTCGCGCCGCGGCAACCACGAGGTGATGATCCGCGGCACGTTCGCGAACGTCCGGCTGCGCAACCTCCTCGTCCCCGGCTCTGAGGGAACGTGGACGGTGCATCTGCCGTCAGGCGACGAGACGACGATCTTCGAGGCGGCCGAGCGCTACAGAGACGACGGCGTGCCGCTCGTCGTCATCGCCGGCAAGGAGTACGGCTCGGGCTCGTCGCGCGACTGGGCCGCGAAGGGCCCGGCGCTGCTCGGGGTGCGCGCCGTTCTCGCAGAGACCTACGAGCGCATCCACCGCTCGAACCTCCTGATGATGGGCGTGCTGCCGCTCCAGTTCATGGACGGCGAGGGGCGAGAGGCGCTCGGGCTGACGGGCCGCGAGCTGTTCTCGATCGACGGCCTCGACGGTGGCGACGCCCGCGAGGTCACCGTGCGAGCAGACGACACGGAGTTTCGCGCGCGCGTTCGCCTCGACACGCCGCGCGAGCGGGAGTACTACCGTCACGGCGGCATCCTCCGCTTCGTGCTCCGGCGACTGCTGTCCACGGAGTAGGGACCAATGGTGCTCGTGCAAAGGTTGTTGAAGTCGATCATGCCGGCCGAGATGGCAAGGAGGATGGAGGAGGAATCGCGCGCGTGGATGATGCGGTGCCCCGAGGGACATGAGATCTCCGTCTGGGACGCGGGCGGCATCCGCTACAAGGCCAAGGGCAGGCCAATACGCCTCCACAAGTGCAGGGAGTGCGGCAAGGTCCGGAGGATGACGCTCTACAAGCCTTCGAACTGACGATGGTTGCCCCCGTGGAGGACGTCCACGCCTTTCTGGACACACTCCCGCGTGCGCGCACGCAGTTGCTCGACAACCTCGGCGCCATCCGCCGCCGCATCGGGCCGGTGACGCCCGAGCGCTCGGACGCGCTCGCCGACCACATGAACATCAGGCGCGGCGACGTGGCGGAGGTCGTCTCGTTCTACTCGTACCTCCAGCTTCCGCACGACTGCGTTCGCGTGTGCACCGGCCCCGTTTGCGACTGCTTCGGTGCACGCGACCACCTCGCGCAGTCGCAGGAACGCGCCGCGGATGGAGTCCCGGTGGTCGAGGTTCCGTGCCTCGGCCACTGCGACCTCGCGCCGGTCGGCACGCGCGGGGACACGATCCTGCCGGGCATGAGCGAGGCGGACGTCACGCACGCGGCGAACGATGGACCCTCGACCGGGCTCGCGCAGGCAGACGAGACCCTCGCCGACTACGAGCGGCGCGGCGGGCTGGAGGCGCTGCGGGCCGAGCGCTCGAACGATGAAGTGCTCGCGGAGCTCGAGGCGTCAGGGCTCGTGGGTTACGGCGGCGCCGGCTTCCCGGCGTTCCGCAAGTGGAGGACCGTCGTCCAGTTCGCCGGGCCGCGCGTCGTCGTCGTCAACGCCGACGAGGGCGAGCCGGGCACGATCAAGGACCGCTACGTCATGGAGCTGCGGCCGCACCTGCTCGTCGTGGGACTGACCCTTGCGGCGCGGTTCGTCGAGGCTGAGCACGCGATCGTCTACCTGCGCGAGGAATACGCGACGGCTCGTTCGCGGCTCCTCTCCGCGATCGCGGAGTTCCGCTCGGCCGGGCTGCTCGGCTCGCTGCCCGTCGAGATCGTCACCGGCGCCGGCTCCTACGTCTGCGGCGAGGAGACGGCGATGCTCGAGTCGCTCGAAGGGCGCAGGGGCATGCCCCGCCTGCGCCCGCCGTTTCCCGCAGAGTCTGGTTATCTGGGGAGGCCGACGCTCATCAACAACGTCGAGACGCTCGCGCATATCCCCGCCATCCTCCGGCACGGCGGCGCGTGGTTCGCGGCGCACGGCGAGAACGGCGCCACCGGGCTGCGGCTCTGGTCGGTCTCCGGCGCCGTCGCGCGGCCGGGCTGCTACGAGGCGCCGAACGGCATCGCGCTGCGAAGGCTGCTCGACGAGTACGCAGGTGGAGCCACGGAGGAGATCGGCGCGATCGTCCCGGGAGGCGCCGCGTCGGGCGTGCTGCCCCCGGCGGCGCTCGACAGCCCGCTCACGCGCGAGGGCATGGCCGAGTGGGGATCCGCCGTCGGCTCGGCCGGCGTCCAAGTCTTCCCCGCGTCGTATCCGATCGTGCGCCTCTTGCGCGAGACGATGCGCTTCTTCGCCGAGGAGTCCTGCCAGAAGTGCACGCCGTGCCGCATCGGCACGCGGGGGCTCGAGTTCGCCCTCCACGAACTGGAAGCCGGGCGGACCGTGCTCGCCGGCCAGCAGCTCGAGGAATGGCTGTACACGATGGAGCGGGGCTCGATCTGCGGTCTCGGGCAAGCGGCGCCGGCGCCACTGCGGTCGGCGATGCGGCACTGGCCGGAGGCGTTCGCGGCGCTGCAGCTGAGGGGCTAGATGAGGCCGAGCTCGCGGCCGACGCGCTCGAAGGCCTCGAGCGCGCGGTCGAGGTGCTCGTCGTCGAGCGCCGCCGACATCTGCACGCGGATTCGCGCCTGACCTTCGGGCACGACGGGGAAGCCGAAGCCCGTGACGAAGACGCCCTCGTCGAGCATCCGCTCGCTCATCCGAATGGCGAACGCCGTCTCGCCGACGATGATCGGGATGATGGCCGCGTCGCCGTCGAGCGGCGCGTAGCCGATCTCGCGCAGCCGGCTACGGAAGAGCTCCGAGTTGTGGCGGAGCGTCGACACGAGCTCGGGCTCGCGGCGCAGAACGCGCACCGCCTCCAGCGCGGAACAGGCCACAGTGGGCGGCAGCGCGTTCGAGAAGAGCATCGGCCGCGAGCGTTGGGACAGCAGATCGCAGACCTCCTCGCTCGCGGCCACGAACCCGCCGGCCGCGCCGCCGAGCGCCTTGCCGAGCGTGCTGGTGATCACGTCGATCTCGCCGAGCAGCCCGAAGTGCTCCGCGACGCCGCGCCCGGTCTCCCCCATGACGCCCGTGCCGTGCGAGTCGTCCACGAGCACGATCGCCTCGTGCTCCCGCGCGAGCTCGACGATCTCCGGCAGCCGGGCAAGGTCACCTTCCATCGAGAAGATGCCGTCGGTGATGACGAGCTTCCGCTGTCCCGCCTCGCACGAGGCAAGACCGTCGCGGAGCTCGTCCAGCGACGAGTGCTTGTAGATCACCTTGCGCGCCGGCCGCGAGAGCCGGATCGCGTCGATGATCGAAGCGTGGTTGAGCTCATCGGAGAGGATGACGGTGTTCTCGTCGGCGAGCGTGGGGATCGCCGCCTCGTTCGCGTTCCAGCATGAGACGTACGTCATCGACGCCTCCGTGCCGACGAGGTCGGCGAGCTCGCGCTCGAGCTCGTGGTGCGGCTCGAACGTCCCACAGATGAAGCGAACCGAGCCGGTGCCCGCGCCGTAGCGGCGCAGTCCCTCGATCCCGGCTTCGACGACCTCCGGCCGAGCGGCCAGGCCGAGGTAGTTGTTCGACGAGAGGACCAGGACTTCGCCACGACCTTCCATCTCCACGACAGCGCCCTGCGGCGAGACGAGAGTGTTGAAGCGCTTGTACGTGCCCGCTTCGCGTAGCCCCTCCAGTTCCGCCGCGACGGCGCGATCGAGCTCGTTCCCCGCAACCGTCGTCATCGGCCAGCCACGCTCGCGGCCTCAGCCGCCGCCTGGCCGGCGGGCAGGCCGCCGGGGTAGACGACGATCTTGCACGCCTCGCCGGCCTCGAGCTTCGCGAAGACCTGCTCCCAGTCCTCGAGTGAGTACTCGTGGGTGATCAGCGGTCGCAGGTCGACGGCGCCACTCTCGAGCAGCCAGCGCGTCCGGTACCACGTGGCAAAGATGCGGCGGCCGGAGACAGCCTGCACCGTGAGGTTCTTGAAGATCGCGGCCGAGACGTCGATCTCGACCGTGCGCGACGGGATGCCGAACAGGATCACGCGGCCGCCGTTTCGCGCAATGCGGATCGCGTCGGCGATCGCCTGCGGCGCCCCCGACATCTCGAAGACGACGTCAATGCCGTTGAGGTCGATCGGCTGGGACGCGTCGACGGCGACGTCCGCGCCCATCGTCCTCGCGAGGCCGAGGCGGAACGGGTGGAGATCCGACGCGACGATGGAAGAAGCGCCCGACGCCTTCGCAATGGCCACCGTGAAGAGCCCGACCGGCCCGCAGCCGAGCACGGCGACCGACCGCCCGGACAGGTCCTGCTCGCTCGTGGCGAAGACGGCGTTGCCGAACGGCTCCTGGAGCGTCGCGATCTCCGGCGGCAGCTTTTCTCGGTTCGTCTTCCAGATCACGGACTCCGGCACCGCGATATAGCGGGCGAACGCGCCGTCGCGGTCGACCCCGAGGATCTCGGTGCGCTCGCACATGTGCGCGTTGCCCGTGCGGCAGGCGGAGCAGCCGCCGCACGTGACGTGGCTCTCCGCGGACACGAAGTCGCCGACTGCGACGTGCCTGACGTCGGCGCCGACCTCGACCACCGTGCCGGCGAACTCGTGACCGAGCGTCACCGGCGGCCGGATCCGCCCGGCGGCCCAGCCGTCCCAGAGATGGATGTGGAGGTCCGTGCCGCAGACGCTCGCCGCCTCCACCTCGACGACGACGTCCGTCGCCGTCGGGCGTGGCTCCGCCACCTCCTCGAGCGAGAGACCGGGCTCGGACGCGACCTTCCGCAGCGCCTGCACCGGCGAATCCTCGCACGTCTATACCCCCTCTGGGTATACTGTCGGCATGAACGACACACGGGAGTACACAGTTTCCGGCATGTCTTGCGGCCACTGCGAGGCGGCCGTGAAGGAAGAAGTGTCCGCGGTCGAAGGCGTCGAGTCGGTCGATGTCGATCTTGCGACGAAGCTCGTGGTCGTGCGCGGCGAAGGGCTGGACGACGCGGCCATCCGCGCCGCGATCGATGAAGCGGGGTACGAGGCGGCGTGAGCGGACCCGCACGGGTCCTCGCGTTCGCGCTCGCCCTGGTCGCAGTCTTTGCGGGCGCTGCGGCCGTCGGC
>JBKJWA010000250.1:0-3291 GCA_046716705.1 Gaiellaceae bacterium | reverse complement strand
CGGCGAGGCCGCCGGCCCCGAGCGCGGCGTTCAGCCAGCCGACGCCCGCCTCGCCCATGCCGAGCAGCTCGATCGAGGCGACGACCAGGAGCACGTTCAACAGGCCCCGCACCATCGTCTGGGAGTTGAAGAGCAGCACGATCCGCCTAGGGCCTGGCTCGCGGCGCAGCGTGCGTATGCCCCCCAGCAGCTCCGCTCGCAGGTTGTGCTCGACGCGCCTGCGGGGCCCGCGGATGTCGCCCTCACGCTGGATGCGGCCCACGAGCAAGGCGCAGGCAACGTTGACGGCGGCCGCCGCGCCAACGGCGACCTCGACGCCTGCGGTGGCGGCCAAGACGCCGCCGATCACCGGCCCCGCCAGGGTACCGAGCCCCTCCAACGTGCTCGAGGAGACATTGGTGGCGACGAGCTCCCGAGGTGTGCGGGCCAGCATCGGCACGAGCGACATCACCGCCGGCGGAACCGGCGCACTGACAACGGCTGCGAGTCCCGCGAGAGCGAAGACAAGCGCGCGCCCAGCGTCGGCCGCCAGAGCCGTGGCCATCACGACGAGCAGCAGCGTGCGCGCGGCATAGACCGCGAACAGAACTCGCTGGCGCGCGTACCTGTCGGTCAGCATGCCGCCGAACGGCAGCGCGATCGCCGCGGGCACCATGCGGGCGAGCCCGAGGGCGCCCAGTCCGGCTGCGCCGGCCTCCTGGAACGCATAGATGGACAGCGCCACGAAGTACGTCCACTCGCCGAGGTGGTAGCCGGCCCACGAGAGCTCGAGCCTGCGAAGCTGAGGGTTGCGGAACACGTCCCCCATGGTGGACAGCCGCTCGCTGGCGCGGCTCATCGCGTTCCGCACCCGCTGAGCATTCCACAGGCGGCCGGTCAGGAAAAGGCGTTCTGGTTGAATGGCCCGCATGGACGCGACGATCGAACGGCTCCCCGAAGACAAGGTCCGCCTCTCCGTGGAGGTGCCCCGTCACGACCTCGAGCACGCGGTCGACCACGCCGCCTCCGACCTGGCGGGTACGGTCAAGATCCCCGGCTTTCGCAAGGGCAAGGTGCCGATGCCGGTGCTCATCGCGCGCGTCGGCAAGGAGCGGCTGATGGACGAGGCCATCTCGAGCCATATCGGCGGCTGGTTCCGCTCGGCGGCGACCACCGCGCGTATTCACCCCGTAGCGCAGCCGGACTACGAGTACGACCTGCCCGAGTCGGCGGAGTCGCCTTTCTCGTTCACGGCCACCGTTGCCGTGCAGCCGAAGGTCGAGCTGCCCGACTGGAAGGCGCTCGAGGTGCCGCGCCCCGAGGCGGAGGTCTCGGCGGAGCTCGTCGACGCCGAGCTCGAGGCGCTCCGGCACTCCGTTGCCGAGCTTTCCCCGGTGGAGGGCCGTCCGGCGATGGACGGCGACGTCGTCGTCGTGGACGTCGTCAGCCCGTCCGGCGAGGCTCGCCGCGACATGGTGGTCGAGCTCGGCACGGGCCGAATGGTCGACGAGCTCGAAGAGGCGCTCACGGGCATGTCGCCGGGCGAGACGAAGGACGTCGAGCACGCGGTGGTCGACGGGACGACCGCGCACATCACCGTCACGCTCAACGAGATCAAGGAGAAGGTGCTGCCGCCCCTCGACGACGAGCTGGCGCGCGCAGCGAGCGAGTTCGACACGCTCGCCGAGCTACGTGCCGACATCGAGGGCCGACTGCAGGAGCAGATCGAGGCCGAGATCGACGCGGGCTTCCGCGCCGCGACCGCCGACACGCTCGTCCAGGCTTCGGGCGTCCAGCCGTCCGGCCCGCTCGTCGACGCACGTGCGAACGAGCTCCTGAGCGGGTTCCTCCGCACGCTCGAGAGCCGCGGTATCTCCCCCGAGACGTACCTTGCGGCCTCGGGTCAGACCCCTGAGCAGCTGCGAGACCAGCTCCGCGCCGAGGCTGCGCTCTCGGTGGCGCGCGAGCTCGTGCTCGACGCCGTGGCCGATGACCTCGGTATCGAGGTGTCGGACGAAGAGATCGAGACGGCACTCCGTGACCAGGGCGAGACCGAGGAGACGGTCCGCGAGGTGATGGGCTCGCCGCTCCGAGACCAGATCCGAGATGACCTTCGCCTGCGCGCAGCGCTCGATCGCGTCGCCGCCGAGGTCAAGTCGATCCCGGTCGAGCTCGCAGCCGCGCGCGAGAAGCTTTGGACGCCGGGGCAGGAGAAGTCGCCGCCAGAGACAACGTTATGGACCCCAGGGAGGAAGGAAGCCGAATGAGTCCACTCATACCCATGGTCATCGAGCAGACGTCGCGCGGAGAGCGCGCGTTCGACATCTACTCGCGTCTGCTCAACGAGCGGATCATCTTTCTCGGCACGCCGATCGACGACCAGATCGCGAACCTCATCGTCGCGCAGCTCCTCCACCTCGAGTCCGAGGACCCGGACAAGGACATCTCCATCTACATCAACTCGCCCGGCGGCATCGTCTACGCCGGCCTGGCGATCTACGACACGATGCAGTTCATCAAGCCGGACGTGCAGACGACGTGCGTCGGCATGGCGATGTCGATGGGCGCCGTCGTGCTCGCAGGCGGGACCCCGGGCAAGCGGCAGGCTCTGCCGCACTCGAAGATTCTCATCCACCAGGGCTCGGCCGGCTTCTCCGGGCAGCCGACGGAGATCGAGATCCAGGCCAAAGAGGTAATCAGCCTCAAGCGGCTAATGGAGGAGATCATGGCCAAGCACACGGGCCAGGACATCGAGAAGATCGCGAAGGACATGGACCGCGACTACTACATGACCGCCGACGAGGCCAAGGAATACGGCGTAATCGACACGGTCATCGAGCGTCACTAGATCGAGCGCTGGCGGAAACGGACGATCCGAGGTACAAGGAGACGGGATGGCGCGGGCGACCGACGGCAACGAGCAGCTGCTGTGCTCCTTTTGCGGGAAGAGCCAGCGCCAGGTCAAGAAGCTGATCGCCGGGCCAGGCGTCTACATCTGCGACGAGTGCATCGACCTCTGTAACGAGATCATCGACGAGGAGCTGACCGCTCCCCGCATCTCGACCTCGACTCGCTGCCCCGCCCGAAGGAGATCTACCAGAGCCTCAACGACTACGTCGTTTCCCAGGACGAGGCGAAGCGGACGCTCTCCGTCGCCGTCTACAACCACTACAAGCGCGTCCAGATGGGGCAGCAGTCAGAAGACGACGTCGAGCTGCAGAAGTCGAACATCCTCCTGCTCGGCCCGACCGGGTGTGGGAAGACGCTGCTGGCGCAGACGCTGGCGCGGATCCTGAACGTGCCGTTCGCGAT
>JBKJWA010000249.1:0-2500 GCA_046716705.1 Gaiellaceae bacterium | reverse complement strand
TCTCGAAGCAGGTCGCGCAGCGCTTCGAGCGCAACGAGGATCTCGAGGCGGCCGACTGCACGATCGAGGAGCGCGAGGAGTACGAGCCGCACATCGCCGCAGGCAACATCGTCTTCGCCGGAGTCGACTACGCGCAGATCCTCGATCTCGCGGAGGACGCGGCAGACGTGATCGTCTGGGAGGGCTGCAACAACGACACGCCGTTCATCCGGCCGGAGATCCACCTCGTCATCCTCGATCCGCACCGGGCCGGCCACGAGCTCCGCTTCCACCCCGGCGAGACGAATCTCCGCATGGCCGACGTCTGCATCGTCAACAAGGTCGACAGCGCGCCCGAGGGTGGCGTGGACGCGGTGCTGGCGTCGGTTCGCGCGCACAATCCGAAGGCGCAGGTCGTCCTCGCCGCGTCGCCGATCGAGGTCGAGGGCGGCGGGGATCAGATCCGCGGCAAGCGGGTCTTGTGCATCGAGGACGGGCCGACGCTCACGCACGGCGACATGACGTTCGGCGCGGCGGTGCTGGCCGCCCAGCAGTTCGGCGCAGCCGAGCTCGTCGACCCGCGGCCGTTCGCCGTGGGCTCGATCGCCGAGACATTCACGAAGTACCCGAAGACGGGCACGCTGCTGCCGGCGATGGGCTACGGCGACGAGCAGACCGAGGAACTGCGCGACACGATCGCGCGCTCCGACGCCGACCTCGTCCTCATCGGGACGCCGATCGACCTGCGCCGCCTCATCGACTTCGACCGTCCGGCGCTACGCGTGAGCTACCGGCTGCAGGAGGTCGGCGAGCCGACGCTCGCGTCGATCTTCGCCGAGCGCGGCCTCATCTCGCAGCAAGCGCTCGTCTAGCAGTCGCGGGGTCAGGCGAGTGCGGTGCGGATCTCATCAATGACGTCTGGCTCGGAGCGCCCCGTGATTTCCAGGCGCGTCCCTGCCTCGTCGCTAGATGCCTTGACCCTCAGGACATCACCATCACCACGGTAGACCAGGACTTCGTTTTGATTGAGCCGGTTGCAGCTGTAACGCTCCATAAGAGCCATGGCTTTCTGGACACGATCAATGAGGACGCCGGGCGGCTCCTGAAACCAATGGATCCACGAATATTCCTCACGCTCGGCCGACAGCATCGGCGATGAAGTGTAGGCGTCGGCCACCGTCTTCACGTCTCTGACGGACCCCGCGAGTTGCCTCACCGCCGCGGCCGACATGGCGGCCGCGGCTCACCAACGCCACTCGGAGAACGCCCGCGGACGGTAATCGTGAGATTTCCGTCCGCTCCAGGACCGAACCGGTCCGGGATCTCCGGCGAATGCCCTTTCGACTACGGCCGCACAACCCAACCGAGCGGCCGACGACGAAAGGAGCACGAGCAATGCGCAAGTACGCACTGGCCGCCCTCGGTATCACCGCGGCGGCCGTGGCGGCGGTGCTGGTCGGGCCCAATGTGACGGGTCAGGGCACGGCATCGAGCCACCGCGAGGCGCCGCTGATCGCGGAGGATCCGACGGCAGACAACACGGATCTCTACGCCTTCCGCAGCCCTGACAAGCCCAGCACCCTGACGATCGTATCCAACTGGATCCCGGGCGAAGATCCCGCCGCGGGCCCCAACTGGTACACGTTCTCGCCCAGCGCCCGCTACAACATCAAGATCGACCGGTCCGGGGACGGCCGGGCGGACATCACGTACGCGTTCCGCTTCAGGACGCCGACGGGACCGCTTTTCCTCGGCAACACGACACAACCGTTCACGGTCACCCGGAACGGCAAGGCGTTCGCGAAGGGGACGACGCCGCCGAACAACATCGGCCCGCGGCTGCTCGGCTTCCTCGGCGTCAAGGACTACAAGGCGACCGTGGCCAAGTCGATCGTGGCGAAGGGCGGCGTGAAGATCTTCGCCGGCCAGCGTGAAGACGCGTTCTACGGCGACATCGGCGCGATCTTCGACCTGCTGGCATTCCGCAAGGCCGGCACCACCGGCGACAAGGGCGGCGGCAAGGACTTCTTCGCCGGCTACAACGTCCACGCCATCGCGCTCCAGATCCCGATCAAGGCGCTCGACACGAAGAGCCACACGATCGGCATCTGGTCGACCACCGACCGCCGGAACGTCACGGTCAGCGGCAAGCTCAAGCGCGGCTGGACGCAGGTGTCCCGCCTCGGCAACCCGCTGATCAACGAGGTCATCATCCCGACCTCGCTGAAGGACGCGTGGAACCGCGGCGCGCCCGCGCAGGACGCGAAGTACAAGAAGTACTACACCGACCCGCTGCTCGCAGCGACGATCAACACCGTCTACAAGCTCGGCGTCCCCGCGACGAAGCGGGACGACCTCGTGGCGGTGCTGCTGACGGGCATCCCCAACGTCACGTTCACGGGCGCGAGGCTCGCGGACATGCTGCGGATCAACCTCGCCGTCCCGGTGACGCCGGCCGGCAAGGTCAGCCGCATGGGCGTGCTCGGCGGCGACAACGGAGGCTGGCCGAACGGGCGCCGGC
>JBKJWA010000248.1:0-3395 GCA_046716705.1 Gaiellaceae bacterium | reverse complement strand
CGAACGCGTCCGAGAACAGCTTCTTACCGGCAGGCCCCTGCACGATCCCGGAGACGGCCTGCACCGCGAGCGCTGCCTCGGCGGCGCTGTCCATCCGCTCGACGTTCGACTGGAGCCCGATCAGCTCAGACCGCCCGATCGTCGCGTTGCCGAGGGCGAAGTCGCGCTCGCACACGACATCGCCGTCGTCGGTGACGAAGCCGTCGTTGTCGATGGAGACGCCCGCCGGCAGATCGTCGAGTGCCAGCACCATCCGCTCGAGCGCCGGATCCTCCTCGGCAGCCGTCGTCTCGGCCGGCACCGGGACGGGCGTGTCCGAGATGTCGCCTGCCGCGACCGCCTCGATTCGGGACGCGAGCTTCTGCGCCAGCTCTTGCACGTCGACCGTCGGCACCGGGTCGCCGAGCCGCGTGAACGACACGGACGCGGCCACATTGTCGATCGTGAACGCGACGACTGACGTCGAACCCTCGAGGCCGCCGACAGTTGCCGTCGCGGTGCCTTCCCATGCGGAGTCGCCAGGCTCGTCGACCTCGGCGATGTCGACGCTTGCTATCGTCGCACCGCTCTCGATCTCGGTTTCCTCGTACTTCTCGGCGTCGCCGACGGTTGCAGCGACGAACGCCGAGGCTTCCTCCGCCGAGCCGAAGAGCGCGACCTCCGAGTTCACCTGCATGTCTCCCGCCATGTAGGTGAGCTGGTAGTCGGCTCGTAGACCCGATCGCTCGACGTCCTCGGCCGTGTCGTCCGGGTCGATGGTGTCCTCGGCGACCGCAGCCGCGTTTTGGAAGCCCGAGTCCGGATCGACGTCGAGGCCGGTCGCGATCTCGCCGAGCTCGGTCGCGGGCAGCACCATAATCGCCAGGTCGTTCTTCGTCACCGAACCGAGCCCGCCGCCCGAGGAGCCTCCGCCGCAGCCGGCGAGGACGGCTGCGAGCGCGAACGTCGAGAGGGCGACGACCCTTCGCATGCACGGAGCCTCCGTCGTCGGGCCGCCGATGTCAAGCGCTTACCCTCGGCCGGTCCGACTCGACGCGAGCAGACACGACCAATCCGAATAGGGTTCCAGGGCGAATCAGGGCAAACGCGTCACGCGGCGGCGATCCGCGTGCGCCAACGAGGAAGGAGACTTGCATGCGCAAGCTTGCACCCCTTACGGTCGCGCTCGTCATCGGCCTGGCCGGTACGGCGCTCGCCGGCTGTGGAGGCGACGACGAGGCGGCGGACGAGACGACCGTGGAGCTGTCGGCAGTCGGTGACAGTGGCCAGTCGGGAACCGCCACGCTGACTGCGAGCGGGGACGGAACCGTCGTCACGATCGAGGTCGACGAGCCCGTCTCGGCTTCTCAGCCCGCTCACATCCACGAAGGCACGTGCGACAACCTCACTCCCGAGCCCGCGTACGGCCTCGAGAACGTCGTGGACGGGCAGTCCGAGACGACGGTGGAGGCGTCGCTCGAGGATCTCACGAGCCAGGACTACGCGATCAATCTCCACACGTCGGGCGAAGACCTCGCGACGTATACCTCCTGCGGCGATATCGAGTAGAGGCCTGCGCCTGCGCCTGACGGCGCCCTCGTGCGCCGTCAGGCGTCCCCGCTTGCGAGCCCAGCAGGAGTGACGCGCGATTGCGGCGAACCAGAGGCCGTGGACGCTACAAGCGGCGAACGGGTCTACTTCGATGTCCGTCGGCACGGCGTCGTGCTCGTGCGGCCGTTCCTGTGGTCGACGGCCCTCGCGATCGCCGGCCTGTTCTTGCTCTCGATGCCGTGGCCGGTGCCCGTCGCGGCGCCGGTCGTGATCGGCATCGGCGCCGTCAGCGCGTTCGCGGCTGTCTGGCGCTGGGACCGGACGCGGTTCGTCGTCACGACCGAGAAGGTCTTCCTCGTGCAGGGCGTCGCCCGCAAGCGTGCCGCGGCCGTACGCTTGACCGGCCTGCGCTCGATCTCGCTCGAGCAGTCACTCGCGGGCCGCGTGCTCGGCTATGGGACGCTTCATGCAGGACCTCTGGAAGTCGAACACGTCCCGCACGCGCGTCATGCGCGCGACCTGGTCGAGCGCCTCGCCTCTTAGCCGACGGTCACTTCGCCGGACATGCCGAGATCGCGGTGGTTGCCGATCGGGCAGTACATCGCGTACGTCCCGGTCTCGAGGTCGACGGTGACGGAGGCGGACTCGCCCGGCCCGATCGTCTCCGTCACCTCCTCGACGCCGTTGCCCTCGATCTCGAGGGAGTGGTCGACTCCGCCGTCGTTCGTCGCCTCGAACGTGTATGTCCCCGGCGCGTCGATGGTGACGGTGGGGGGCGAGAGCGTGAAGTCGCTTTCGGTGATCGAGAACGTCTGCGAGGACGTGCCGTTCGGCGCGTCGTCGCCGTCGTCTCCACCACAAGCAGCCAGGGCAAACGTCATGGCGACGAAGAGGGAGGCGATCGAGCGCACGAAGGCGTGATTTCCGGCTCGGCGACCCGGCAAACCTCGCCCGAACGAACACATGTTCCCGTCCGCGCCGCTCGCTACTATCGGAGGTTATGCCTCAGGAAGAGCTCGTCGTACACGGCGCCCGCGAGCACAATCTCAAGGACATCACAGTCCGCCTGCCGCGGAACAAGCTGATCACGATCACGGGCCTCTCTGGCTCGGGAAAGTCGAGCCTTGCGTTCGACACGATCTACGCCGAGGGACAGCGCCGCTACGTCGAGTCGCTCTCCGCGTACGCGCGCCAGTTCCTCCAGATGATGGAGAAGCCCGACGTCGACTCGATCGACGGGCTCTCGCCGGCCATCTCGATCGACCAGAAGACGACGTCGCGTAACCCGCGCTCCACGGTCGGCACGGTGACGGAGATCTACGACTACTTGCGGCTGCTCTACGCGCGCGTCGGCCGGCCGCACTGTCCCGTCTGCGGGCGCCCGATCGCCGGCCAGTCACAGGAGTCGATCGTCGACCAGGTGCTGCAGCTGCCCGAGGGGACGAAGTTCACCGTCAACGCGCCGGTCGTGCGCGACCGGAAGGGCGAGTACAAGGACGTGCTCGAGGAGCTGCGCGCCGACGGCTTCACCCGCGTGAAGGTGGACGGCGAGCAGCGGCTGCTCGAAGAGGAGATCGTGCTCGACAAGAAGTACAAGCACACGATCGAGGTCGTCGTCGACCGGCTGGTGATGAAGCCGGATCTCCGCCAGCGGCTCGCGCAGTCGATCGAGACGGCGGCGGGTCTCGCCGCCGGGCTCGTCGCGATCGACGTTCTCGACGCGGAGCGAACGATGCTCTTCAGCGAGAACTTCGCGTGCCCCGAGCACGGCGTCTCGCTCGCGGAGCTCGAGCCGCGCATCTTCTCCTTCAACTCGCCGCACGGCGCCTGTCCGCGCTGCACCGGGCTCGGAGCGCAGCTGGAGG
>JBKJWA010000247.1:0-2987 GCA_046716705.1 Gaiellaceae bacterium | reverse complement strand
CTGCGCGGTGCTCGCCGACAGGCCCCGCTTGGGTCTTCGGGCACATAGCTACTTGCCGATCGGCCCCGGACGATGTAGCGCTCCCCCGAGATGTACACGCCGCATTACGGCAAGGCCGCGTACGCCTTTGGTTGGAGAGGAAGCGCTAGGTTCAGCGAGCCGGAGCCGCTTGGCGCATCCCGAGCGCGAACTCCACGAGTATCGTCACGCCCAGCGAGACGAACGCGCCGATGAGCAGGAGCATCAGGTCGCGTTTCCACTGTGCGCTCGATTCGATCGCCGCCACGACTGCGCTGCAGTCGCCCGACGGGCCGGCGCGAAGGGCGACGCTCGAGAGCGCTCCGGCGGACCCGAGCGGATCGGGGCCGAGAAGAACGTAATCCTCGTTTTCGCCGCCGGCGCGCGAGCGTCGTCCGGCGAGGAGCCTCGTCGACCTCGCTCGCCCTACGCACGTCCACGTCGGATTGCCGTTCACACTCTCGGTCGGGGGCGGGAGCGAGTCGTCGGAGTCGATGCTGCCGTCGTAGACGCGGACCGTCGCCGAGCCGTAGGCGACCTCGAGTCCAGGCCGGTAGCGCGCCACAATCGCGAGCCCGCGTGAATCCACCGTCAACTCATCCGGCTCGACGATCAGCTTGCCGAAGTCTCGAGCATTCCCGAGGGCGCGTTGCGCCGAGAGGATGCTGAGGTCACCTGCGATCGCCGGGAGGTGAATGAAGCAGCTGCCGACGCCACGGTCCTCGGTCCAGTCAGCCTGGAACTCGGCGACGATCGGCGCGAGCGTCGCCTGCCAGTTGCGAATCGTCCCGTGCACGATCGTCAGATCTTTCAGATCTCCTACCTTGCGCGGATGCTCGATTTGGAAGTCCTTCGGCGCGATGAGGGGGACGTCCGAGCGGCGCAGCCGCGCCGTATCCGGGTCGACGACGTCGGTCGCAGTCGTCCCCGGCCGTACCCTGACCTTCTCGCCCACGACGTTGGGCACCGCGAGCCGGAACCTCGCACGCCCCCGAAGAGCTTGGGCGTTGTCGAGCCAGTACTCGGCTGTGCCGGCCGCGACGACTGTTACCTGGAGCGGCTCGCCGCACTCGGTCAGCCGCGCAACGATGCCAACGCTGAAGCCGCGGCCGGGCTTGGCCGCGCCGGGCGGCACGAACCCGATGCTCGCCGGCTCAGCGCGGCGCGGGCTGTCCTGCGAGAGCAGCGGCACGCCGAAAGCAAGCGAGCCGACAATCAGCCCTACTGCAAGCGCCACGCGCCACCAGCGTGCTGCGGCCGTGTACAGCCATCCGATCGATCTCGCTACCTGCCCCGATAACAGCGACAGGACGTCACGCAACCGCCGCATGCAGGGACGACCCTACTCGGTCGACACCGAATTAGCCGACGACCCTCGTCCTCACGGTTCGGGTCGCCCTAGGCACCGTGACGTGCCGCCAGTCGCGGCCGCGGAGCGCGACCCATCTCAGACCTGGCACATCGACCGTCAACGGTTGAACCCCCGGGAGCGACCTGCGGTTTGTGTCGAGGAACGTAATCTCGACCTTGAAGACGTCGAGCTTGGCGCGGGACGCGACCTTGACCTCGAGCCAGGGCCGAATCCCACGGGCACGGTGGAGGCGCGGCGTCGCATTCGCCGGGTAGCCGCCGCCGACTCCGCCCACGAATCCGGCTTTCAGGATCTCGCACGAGAAATCGATCTGCTGGGACGGGTCGAGTGCGTCGACGAGGTCAGTATCGGCGCCGCAGTACACGAGATCCTCGCGGTCGGTTGGCCCGGAGCCGGCCGAAGCCTCGTTGACCGCCCCCCCATGCATGAGGTCGCCGCCGTCGCCTCCGATGAGGACGTCGGCACCCCCACCGCCGAGGAGCTTGTCGCTGCCAGTGGAGCCGTCGAGGTAGTCGTCCCCTTCTCCGCCAGCGAGGACGTTACTCTTACTGTCGCCGACGAGATAGTCGTTCCCGGCCCCGCCGTCGGCCGTACCGTCGGCGTCCATGTGCGCGAAGAGCGCGTCGTTGCCGTCTCCTCCCAGGAGCACGTCGGTCGCTTCGCCGTACAGGCGGTCCGCGCCGCTGCCCCCTTCGGTCGTGTCGTTGCCGGCGCCCCCGTTCAGCGCGTCGCCTCGCGTTCCGCCTTCCAGCCGGTCCGACCCTGACCCACCCAGGAGCGTCGACGGCAGCGGGATGGTGGCCGCGATCGAGTCGTCACCACCGCCCATGTCCGCGAAGAACGTTCGCACCAGCGAGCTCGAGCACTTCGCGGACCGGGCATCGAGCCGCCTGCAACCACGCCCGACTTTGAGCCGGCCGCCGTCCTGGGTCAGGACGAATGATCTGCCCATCTTGACGACGTCGACCACGTTCCCGCGCGCGTCTCCGCGATAGCTCAGCGTCTTGCCGACGACCGCGACACCACCGGGTCCGCCGGTAATCGGGCGCGGCGGGGCGAGCGGCAACGGCGGTCTCGCGCGCGGCGCGAGTCGCACGCGGCGTTCGACCACCGTGAACGACCACCGCGGGCTCCTCCGTGGGGAAAGATCAGGGAACTCGTGGTCGACTCCCCAGACGTACGTCCCCGCGGCCAGCGGGCCGATGCGAGCCCTGCTCTTCGGACAGGAGGGCGACGGGCTCGCGGGGCAGCTGTAGTGCTCGTGGACGACGTTGTCGTGGGCCCCTCCGGTGCCTATGAAGAAGTGGAGTGTCGACGCAGAACCGCCTGAGGACCAATCGGTCGTCCAGTCAAAATCGATCTCGCCCATGGTCGTGAACGTAGTCCCGCTCGCCGGCCTGTCGAGCCGTACGCCCTGGTCCGCGGTGACGGTGAACGACCAGCGATCGCTCTGGTGCGTCCCGAACCCCGGAAACTCGTGGTCGACGCCCCAGTAGTACGTCCCGGGCGAGAAGTTGTAGTAGCTCGTGCTCGTCGGGCACGACGGTGCGGTGCTCCCCGGGCAGGTAAAGTGCGTGTGCACGACGTTCGAGCCCGA
>JBKJWA010000246.1:0-3418 GCA_046716705.1 Gaiellaceae bacterium | reverse complement strand
GTGGAGTACCCGGTGCCTCCGCTCGCCTCCTCCGAGGCCGTCGATCTCTTCTGCGGACGCTCTCGGCTCGAAGCGACGGGTGAGATCGCGGAGCTCTGCTCACGCCTCGACGATCTCCCGCTCGCGGTCGAGCTGGCCGCTGCCCGTACCTCCGTCCTGACTCCCGAACAGATCGCCGCGCGCCTCTCTCAACCGCTCCACCTACTGAACGGCGGCCGCGACGCCGATCCCCGCCAGCAGACTCTGCGCGCGACGATGGAGTGGTCCTACGAGCTGCTGTCGCCGGAAGAGCAACAGCTGTTCGCGCGCCTCTCCGTCTTTGCCGGCGGCTGCACGCTGGAGACGGCCGAAGAAGTGGCACGCGCCGACCTCGACACGCTGCAGTCGCTGGTCGAGAAGAGCCTCGTGCGCTTCACTGACGGGCGCTACTGGATGCTCGAGACGATCCGCGAGTACGCCGGGGAGCTGTTGGACGGCTCAGGCGAAGCAGCTGAGCTGCGGCAGGGGCACGCCGTCTATTTCGGGGATCTCGCAGCGGAGCAGGCTGGGCTGCTGAAAGCCGGCGAGCCGGAGGAGGGACCCGTGTCTGTGCTCGCTGGGGAGGTCGACAACCTGCGGGCGGCAGTCGACTTCGCGCTCGAGCTCGGTGAGACGCAGCTTCCGCGAGAGATAACGACGGCCCTTCCGATGTACTGGATCGTGCGAGGCCTCTACACGGAGGGTCGCTCGTGGCTCGAGCGTGCGCTCGCGCTCTCGGACGACGAGGACTACGAGAGGCTGCGGCTGCTGTCGGCTCTTGGGACGATCGCTTACGCGCAAGGCGACCACGCCACGGCGATCGCCGCGTCGGACGAAGCTGCCGCACTCGCCTCGCAGCTGTGCGGGGCCACCGAGCGGCTCGACCTCTTGAGGGAGCAGGCGTTTGCGGCGCTGAGGAAGGGCGATCTTGACGTCGCCGAGGCGCTGTTCATCGAGCGGCTGGGGGTCGCGATCGCCGCGGACAACGGCGTTGCGACGTCCTCGTGCCGGCTGAACCTCGCCGGCATCGCGAACCAGACTCACAGCCACGATCGCGCCGAGGAGCTTCTTGCCGAGAATCTTCCCTTCGTGCGCTCGAAAGGACAGGCACGCTGCGAGGCGCACACGTTGGCTGGGCTGGCCGAGACGGCGGTGTACCGCAACCGCTCTGGCGAGGGCGCAGACGATGCGCGGCTCGGGGCGACACGGGCGTTCGAGATCGACGATAGGCCGCTGGCGGTGTATTGCCTGGATTTCGTGGCCGTCTCGGCTGCCGCACGGGGAGACGCCCGTCGTGCTGCCCTGCTCCTAGCCGCCACCGAGGCTGCTCGCGAAGCGATGGACGTCGAGTGCGACGAGGACGAGCAGGCGATCCGCGCGCGGGCTCTCGCGGGCGTCGACAAACGGACAGTCTCCGAGCTCTGGCCGGAGGGAAGAGCCCTCGAGCTCGAAGAGGCGCTCGAGCTTGCGCGCGGCCTAGACTGAGCGCGGCGTGGCGCCCCTGAAGGACCTCCGCGAGTGGATCGCGCTGCTCGAGCGCGAGGGCGAGCTGCACCGGATTACTGCCGAGGCGGACCCGTACCTCGAAATCACGGAGATCGTGGACCGCCTCGTCAAGTCGGGCGGCGGTCCGGCGCTGCTCTTCGAGAAACCAAAAGGCTCCGAGCACCCGCTGCTCATCAACCAGTTCGGCACCGAGCGGCGCATGGCAATGGCGTTCGGGACGCCGAGCCTCGACGCCGTGGCCGAGCAGCTCGCGGACGTGTTGGAAATGCAGCCGCCGGAGGGCCTCCGAGAGAAGATCCAGGGCCTGAAGAAGCTGAAGTCGATCGCCGACTCGCGGCCGAAGACCGTCTCCAAGGGCGTGTGCCAGGAAATCGTGCTGACCGGCGACGAGGTCGACATCACGCGGCTGCCGATCCAGACGTGCTGGCCGGGCGACCCTGCGCCGTTCATCACGCTTCCAGCGGTGATCACGAAGGACCCGGCAGGCGGTACGCGCAACGTGGGCATGTACCGCATGCAGGTGATCGACGGCCGCTCGACGTTCATGCACTGGCAGATGCACAAGGACGGCCGTGCCGACCTGGTGGCCGCGGAGGACGGTCGCATCCCCGTCGCGGTCGCACTGGGGCTCGCCCCGGTGACGGCGTACTCGGCGTCCGCGCCGCTTCCACATCACATCGACGAGCTGATGGTGGCCGGCTTCCTCCGCGGTGAGGCGGTCGAGCTCGTGAAGTGCAAGACGATCGACCTCGAGGTGCCGGCGAACGCGGAGATCGTGCTCGAGGGGACCGTCTCGAAGAACGACGTCGGCATCGAAGGGCCGTTCGGCGACCACACGGGCTACTACTCACACGCCGAGGAGTTCCCGATCTTCCGCATCTCCGCGATGACGATGCGACGCGACGCGATCTATCCGTCGATCGTCGTCGGCAAGCCTCCTGCGGAGGACGCGTGGATCGGCAAGGCGACCGAGCGGATCTTCCTGCCGGCCGTGCGCATGACCCTGCCGGAGATCGTCGACTACGACCTGCCCGTCGCCGGCGCGTTCCACAACTGCGTCATCGTGTCCATCCGAAAGGCGTTCCCAGGTCATGCGCAGAAGGTCATGCACGCGCTCTGGGGCCTGGGGATGCTCTCGCTCTCGAAGTCGATCGTCGTCGTCGACGAACACGTGGACGTGCACGACTACGAGGACGTGTTCTTCCGCGTGACCGCGAATGTCGATCCCAAGCGCGACGTCCTCATCACCGAAGGCCCGCTCGACCATCTCGATCACGCGCCGGGACGGCAGTTCTACGGCGGCAAGCTCGGCATCGACGCCACGCACAAGCTCCCCGAGGAGGACGCCCGGCCGTGGCCGGAGGAGATCGAGATGTCTCGCGAGGTCAAGGAGCTCGCCGACCGCCGGTGGACTGAGTACGGTCTGCCACCACGTTGACAGGCGAGATGCGTAAGGATTGAATCGCGGGTAGGCGACGAGGAGGCCGACAACCGATGGAGCAGTCCGAGCACAGTCACGAGCAGGCCTTCAGCCTCTGGCCGATCGGTGTCGCCGTCGGTGTCGCGTTCTGCCTCGTAGGGCTCCTCGTGAGCTGGTGGATCGTGGCGGTGGGCGCCGCCGCCGTGATCCTCTTCGGGGCCGCGTGGATCTACGACGTCACGCGCGAGCGCCGGCCCGAGCCGCTGGCCGCGTCCGCGCCTGCGGCAGGCGAGCACATCGCGCGCGCGTCGGTCGGCGAGCAGGAGGCGTCGCGAAAGACCTTCCTCTCGGCGATGACGCTGGGCCTGGGCGCCGGGATCGGCGCGCTCGTCACCATCCCGCCAATGGTGTTCGCCGGCCTGCCACCTTTCAGGAAGGGCGAGGGCTTCATCGACATCGACGTCGACCTGGGGC
>JBKJWA010000245.1:0-5900 GCA_046716705.1 Gaiellaceae bacterium | reverse complement strand
CCTCGCGCACCCAACGCACGACGGCGCCGCAGGCGAGCGTGGTCACAACGGCCGCTAGCAGGAACGGCGCCGGGTCCCAGATCAAGAGCAGGAAGCCGCCGCCGACGAGCGCCATGCCGAGGGCGATGCCGCGCAGGATGTGCTGGACGCTCTGCGAGCGCGCGAAGACGCTCTCGTGGAGCAGATCCGGGTACAGCCCGCGGTACGGGGGCTCGTAGACGTAGTACGCGAAGAAGAACGACATCACGACGAACGCCGTCGTCCAGATGTTCGGCATGAACGCCATGAGCGCGAGGCAGAAGCCCATCGGCCACAGCGCGGCGAGCATGAACGGCCGGCGACGCCCCATCGGCGTCAGGAACGTGTCGCTCCACGGCCCGATGACGAGCGGCACGGTGAGCGCGAAGAGCCCCTCGGCCGCGAGCACGGCCGCGATCACCGTCTGCGAATCGGTGAACTCGGCGAGCAGTGGAGGCAGGTAGGCGGCGGTCGTCGTGATCGCGAACGCGAGGCCGAACGCGCCGAGACCCAGCAGCCAGACGGTCGAGTTTCGGGTAGACGTCACGCCGGCGCCGCGGGGACGGGCGACAGTCCGGAGACGACGAGCGAGACGACGGTCCGCTCGGCGCGGGCAACGTCCTCGTCGCCGTCGGGAAGCTGGCCGAGCACCCAGCCGGTGAGGATCTCCTCGATCGCCCCGTACACGATCCAGCTCGCGAGCTGCGGGTCGAGATCGCTCCGGAACTCACCGGCTGCCTGGCCGCCCGCGACGACCCGCTCCAGGGCGGAGAAGACCTCGCCGATCTCGTCCACCCGTTGCTGGACGCCGGGGCTGCGCGCCACCTCCCGTACGAGCACGCGCACGAGGTCGGGCTGGCGCCGCCAGGATCGCAGGAGGATGGCCGAGATCTGGCGGAGCTGTTCCGCGGCGGGCACGTCCGCCTCCTCGACGTCGCGAATCGTGGCCAAGAGCTCGGCCCATGTCTCGCGGAAGATCGTCTCGAGCACGTCCTCCTTCGACTCGAAGTAGTGGTAGACGAGCCCGTACGCCACACCCGCCTGCTCGGCGATGTCGCCGACGCGAGTGGCGTGATAGCCCTTCTCGGCGAACGTCCGGACGGCGGCGTCGAGGATCACGCGCCGTTTCTCCTCCGAGGCGATTGACCGGTCAGTCAACGCGAGAAGGGTAGTGGTAGGTTCGCGGCGGATGCAACCGCTCGCAGGTCACCTCGTCGTCGACTTCACGCGTCAGCTGCCGGGGCCGTACGCCAGCCGGGAGCTCATGCGGCTCGGAGCGCGAGTGGTGAAGGTCGAGCCTCCGGAGGGCGATCCGATGCAGCACGGCGCGCCCGCCTGGTACGACGCGGTGAATGCCGACAAGGAGGTCGTGACCTGGGACGCGGCTTCCGGCTCGCCCGTCGCCCAGGAGCTGTGTGACGAAGCCGACGTGATCCTCGACGGCTTCCGGCCGGGCGTCTTCGAGCGGCTGGGCCTCGTCATCCCCGACACCGCGGTCGTCTGCGCTATCACCGGCTTCGGCAACGAGGGGCGGCACGCGAAGCGGGCGGGTCACGATCTCAACTACATGGGGTGGGCCGGGGCGCTTGCGGACACGGCGCCGTCGGTGCCTCCGTTGCAGGCGGCCGACCTGGCCGCAGGCGCGCTAGGCGCCGTCGCGGAGATCCTCGCCGCGCTGCTCGAGCGCGGCCGCACAGGACGCGGACGGCGGATCACGATCTCGATGACCCACGGCGCACACCGGCTCGTGGCACACCGGCGCGGTGTGGACATCGTCGTGCCCAGGCTGCTGACGGGCGGCGCCCCCTGCTACGCGATCTACGCCACCTCCGACGGCCGCTTCCTGACGGTGGCGGCTCTCGAGCCGAAGTTCTGGCTGCGGCTCTGCGAGCTCATCGAGCGACCCGACCTGGTCGAGCGTCACTACGACCCGTCGGCTGCCGAAGAGCTGCGCGGCGTGTTCGCGACGCGGTCGCTCGCCGAGTGGCTCGAGCTCTTCGAGAGCGAGGATGTGTGCGTCGGCCCTGTCTCGACGCTCGACGAGGCCGCAACCGAGTTCAGCTGACTTAGGCTTACCGTCGTGATCACCTGCCCGAGTTGCGGCCAGGAGAATCCCGACGGCGCTCGCTTCTGCAACGCCTGCGCAGGTCCGCTCACGGCCGAGCCCGTGGCAGCGCGGGAGGAACGCAAGGTCGTCTCGATCCTCTTCGCCGATCTCGTCGGCTTCACCTCGCAAGCCGAGCAGCTCGACCCCGAGGACGTGCGCGCCATCCTCTCTGGCTACCACGAACGCGTGCGCTGGGAGCTCGAGCGTTACGGCGGCACGGTCGAGAAGTTCATCGGCGACGCCGTGATGGCGATCTTCGGCGCTCCCACGGCGCGCGAGGACGACCCCGAGCGGGCCGTGCGAGCCGCGCTCGCTGTATGTGAGGGGATTGCCGAGCTCAACGAGGCCGGCGGGTCGCGCGAGCTACACGTCCGAATTGGGATCACGACCGGTGAGACGCTCGTGCGGCTCGACGCCCGCCCCGAAGAGGGCGAAGGGATGGCGGCCGGCGACGTCGTGAACACTGCCGCACGCCTTCAGTCCGCGGCTCCCACCGACGGGATTCTCGTCGACGAGACGACGTACCGGGCGACGGAGCGCTCCATCGAGTACCGGGAGGCGGATCCGGTCGAGGCGAAGGGCAAGACGGCGCCGGTCGCGGTCTACCAGGCCGTTCAAGCCCGTGCCCGCTACGGCGTCGACGTCCGGCAGATCGGCCGAACACCACTAGTAGGCAGGGAGCGCGAGCTCGACACGCTCCGCGACGCGCTCAGCCGCGCCCGCACCGAGCGCGAGCCGCAGCTCGTGACGATCGTCGGCGTCCCGGGGATCGGCAAGAGCCGTCTCGTCTTCGAGCTGTTCCGCGGCTTGCACGCCGAGCCGGACCTCACGACGTGGCGCCAGGGCCGCTCACTCCCTTACGGAGAAGGTGTCTCCTACTGGGCGCTCGCCGAGATCGTCAAGGCGCAGGCGGGCATCCTCGACACCGACGACGAAACGGAGGTTTCCGCCAAGCTCCGCGAGGCCGTCGAGGGCGCCGTCCCAGATGAGCGCGAAGCCGAGTGGGTCGAGCGCAACCTGCGGCCGCTCGTGGGGCTCGGCGCTGAGTCCGAGCTGGGCGCCGACCGCCGCGGCGAGGCGTTCTCGGCCTGGCGGCGGTTCTTCGAGGCGATGGCCGAGGCGCGTCCGCTCGTGCTCGTCTTCGAAGACCTCCACTTTGCAGACGACGGGCTGCTCGACTTCGTCGACTACCTCGTCGAGTGGGCGACGGGCGTCCCGCTGCTTGCAATCGGCACGTCGCGACCGGAGCTGCTCGCCCGGCGGCCGGGATGGGGCGGTGGCAAGGCGAACGCGCTCACGCTCTCCCTCTCGTCGCTTTCGAACACGGAGACGGCGCAGATCGTGCACGCGCTGCTCGACCAGGCCGTCTTACCGGCCGATCTCCAGCAACGACTGCTCGAGCGCGCGGAGGGGAACCCGCTGTACGCCGAGGAGTTCGCGCGCTTGGTGGCCGACGGCAGGCAGCCCGACGAGCTGCCCGAGACCGTGCAGGGAATCGTTGCTGCTCGGCTCGACGCGCTCGCGCCCGAAGAGAAGCAGGCGCTGCAGGACGCGGCGGTCGTGGGAAAGGTCTTCTGGCTGGGTGCGGTCGCCCATCTCTCCAGCAGCGAGCTCTGGGCGCTCGAGGAGCGGCTGCACGGGCTCGAACGCAAGGAGTTCGTGCGACGCGAGCGCCGTCCGTCGGTAGCCGGTGAGACGGAGTACGCCTTTCGCCACCTGCTCGTCCGTGACGTTGCGTACGGGCAGATCCCGCGCGCAGACAGAGGGGAGAAGCACAGGCTGGCGGCGGAGTGGATCGAAGGGCTCGGGCGGCGGGAGGACCATGCCGAGATGCTCGCGTACCACTACCTCGCCGCACTCGAGCTGAGCCGCGCCGCAGGGCAGGACGTCACGGCTCTGGCCGCTCGCTCACATCCGGCGTTGCGAGAGGCCGGCGACCGCGCGTCTGGCCTCTATTCGTTCGCCGCGGCCGTCCGCTTCTACAGCGAGGCGCTGGCTACAACGGATGACGCCGACGCCGAGCTTCTGTTCCGCCACGCGGAAGCCCTACATCGTTCGGGCGCAGAGGCCGGCAGACAGGCGCTCGAGGACGCCCGGCAGGCGCTGATCGACGCCGGCTCGAGCGAGCGGGCCGCGGAAGCCGACGCGCTCCTGGCCGAGGCGTGGTGGCATAGAGGAGACCGCGATCGCTGCTTCGAGCGTCTCGCAGAGGCGGAGGAGCTCGTCCGCGACACTGCGCCAAGCCGAGCCAAGGCGCGCGTGATGAGCCAGGTCGCGCGCTATCGCGCGATCGCCGGCGAGTCGGAGATGGCGATCGCGGCCGGCCAGGAGGCACTCGCCATCGCCGAGCAGCTCGGCCTCGACGAGCTTCGCGCTCACGCGCTGAACAACATCTCGATCGCGAAGCTCAACGTCGGCGACTCCTCGGGCGTCGTGGAGCTGGAGCGCAGCATCGAGATCGCACTCGCCATCAACTCGCCGGAGGCAGCGCGCGGATACAACAACCTCTCGGCCTGGGCATGGACGTTGGGGAACGCGAATGAAGCCCTGCGCTACCGCGAGGAGAGCATCCGGCTGGCTGAGCGGCTCGGAGATCTGAGCAACTGGCGGTTCTCGCGCAGCTCGCTCGTCTTCCACCTCTATCACGACGGTCAGTGGGACGAGGCGGTGCGGCTAGCCGAGGAGCTGATCGCAGAGGCGGAGCGAGGGCCGCACGTCGGGGAGGGCTTCGCTCGACGGTGCCGTGCGCTCATCGGTTGGGCCCGTGGCCACGATGAAGGAGCTGCTAAAGACGCGCTCCGCGCGCTCGAGATCGCACGTCCCGCGAAGGACCCGCAGGCGCTCCTGCCCGCGCTCGCGACGTGGCTTCGACTCGCGACCGAGCTCGAGCGCTGGGACGAGGTCGAACGAATCGCACCGGAGCTGATCGGGATGCTGTCCGCGCCCACGCTCGCATTCGACATGGTCATGGAGGCGCTGTTGGTCGCGCAGCACGGCGGCTTTGCGGAAAGCCTCCGAGCAGCCATTCGCGTACTCACGCATGTGACTCCATGGTCGGCAGCGGCCCAAGCAATTCTCGAAGAGCGCTACGCGGACGCCGCCGACGTCTTCGCCGAGATCGGAGATGTGGCCAACGAGGCGTACGCGCGGCTGCTCGCAGCCGCGCAGCTCGTCGCGGCCGGCCGCCGGGTGGAGGCGAATGCCGAGCTCGAGCGCTCGCTCGCCTTCTACCGTTCGGTCGGTGCCACGCGGTACATTCGACGGGCTGAGACTCTGCTCGCCGCTTCCGCTTAACGCAGGAAAAAACCCGTGCCGAGCTCGTCGGCGGGCTCGAGCACGAACTCGTGCGTGCCTGTGCGGTGGGCTGAGCCCTCGACCTCGGTAACCACCGCCGGGCGTCCGGCGACCTCCGTCCGGCCGACGATCCACGCGCGGAACTCCGTGCCGATGACGCTGAGATGGCGCAACTCCGGCACGTCGAGCAGCGCCATCCGGGCCGACGTCGCGCTGCCGCACGGCGAGCGGTCGACCTCGCCGTCGGCGAACACCGTGACATTGCGCTGCACGAGCGGCTGACCGTCGTACTCGTGCTGCCAGAAGACGACGCCGTAGACGTCGCGCAGCTCCGGCTCCTCCGGATGGACGATCTCGTGGTCTCGCTCGAGGTCGACCTTGATCTGCCGCCCCAGCGCGATCAGGCGGGGGAGCTCCCTAGGAGCCACACGCTCCTCGAGGAAGGCGTAGAAGGCGCCGCCGAACGCGACGTCGACGGTGC
>JBKJWA010000244.1:0-8614 GCA_046716705.1 Gaiellaceae bacterium | reverse complement strand
TCATTCCCTCCGTCTCGGCGGCGAGGATGTCGAGCGGGTAGGGCTCGACCTCCGACGAGTACGCCGCGCCCTGAAGCGCGAGCAGGCCGACCTGAGGGCCGTTGCCGTGCGAGAGCACGAGTCGGTGGCGCTTCGCGACGGGCGCTAGCGCCTCGGCGGCGACGCGGATGTTCGCACGCTGGGCTGCGGCGGTCATCGGCTCGCCGCGTCTGAGCAAGGCGTTGCCGCCCAGGGCCACGAGCACGAGTCGAGACCCGTCGGTCACCGGGCAACGTTCTCCGACCTGGCGCTCGTTCCTACAATTCGAGCATGGCGGACGACATCGAGACCCGGCTCGAAGACTGGGGAGCGCGGCTCGACCGCCTGGAGAGCAAGGACGACGCTGCTCCGCCGGCCGCCGACGGCGGCTACCTCCTCTTCGTGCCCGCATCCTCGGGCTACCGGCTTGCGGAGCGGACCGGAGCGGCCCCGGCTGCGGGCGACGTGCTCGAGCTCGACGAGGGAAACGGACGCTACGTCGTGTCGCGCGTCATCCGCTCGCCGTTGCCCGGGGACGCGCGGCTCTGTGCGTATCTCGCGTCTGTCTGACTCTGGCGCCGAAGTCGGCGGTGACGATCGTCACCTCGAGCCCGTCGAAGACGCGCGGCGCAGACGCCGTGTGTACGGCGGAGAGGCCGACCTCCCGCCAGGCGGGCGTGAGGAGGATGCGTCGGTGGCCAGGGCTTTCCAGCCACATCTCGACGGCACGCCGAGCATCGATGTCCGGCGATGCCCAGAGGAGGTTCTCGCCGGCGCGCCACGACCGGAAGCCGGCCGTCCGGTAGTCCCGCTTCACGCGGTCGCCGAACGATCCACGGCTCGGAGAATCATGGGCGAAGAACCCCTCGCGCGCCATCTCGAGCGAGTGCTTCCGGGCGGCTGCAGCCAGGGACCTGGACACGACGAGTCGCGGCAGCCCGTGCTTCGCCCGGAGCGCGTTGATCTCGCCGACGATCCCGCGGCCGAGCGCCGCGCGGCTCGAAACCTCGCGGCTGTCGGTCGACGCCCCGGCGGGCGCCGCCATGGCGACCACCGCCACGACCACGACGAGAAGGGAACGGGACCGGCTCACGGTCTCCGCATCGGCAGCCGGCCGGCCGTGCTTTAGACAGAACGGGTGACCGGTAGATTCCGGCTGTGATCCGTTCAGTCATCGTGTCCGCCGTCCGCACGCCGTTCGGGAAGCTCGGCGGCGGGCTCGCGTCCAAGCAGGCGACCGAGCTGGGCGCGATCGCCATCCGCGGGGCGCTCGACCGCGTGAACGTCGAGGACGCGGAGGTCGAGTACGCGATCATGGGGCAGGTACTCCAGGGCGGCGCGGGCCAGGCGCCCGCGCGGCAGGCTGCGATCGGCGCCGGGCTGCCGATCGACGTGCCCGCGGACACCGTCAACAAGGTCTGTGCGTCGAGCATCCGCGCCGTTCAAATCGCCGACGCGATGATCCGCGCCGGCGACCACGACGTAATCGTCGCCGGGGGCATGGAGTCGATGTCGAACGCCCCCTACGCCGTCCCCAAGGCCCGCTTCGGCTACAAGCTCGGTGACGGCAAGCTCGTCGATCTCATGGTGCACGACGGCCTCGTCTCGAGCTTCGACGGCAGGCACATGGTCGAGCAGGCGTCGTTCGTCTCTCGCGAGCTCGGCATCAGCCGCGAGGATCAGGACGAGTGGGCTCTCCGCTCGCACCAGCGGGCGGCGGCGGCGATCGACGAGGGGCGCTTCCGCGAGGAGATCGTGCCCGTGGACGGCGTCGACACGGACGAGTCGCCGCGCCGGGACACGTCGCTCGAGAAGCTCGCCGGCCTGCCGCCGGTCTTCGACAAGGAAGGGACGACGACGGCCGGCAACGCGCCTGGCGTGAACGACGGCGCCGGGGCGCTCGTCGTCACGAGCGAGGAGTTCGCTCGGGAGCGCGGCCTCGAGGTGCTCGCGACGATCGTCGGCCAGGCGTATGTCGCGGACGAGTTCGCGTACCTCGCCCGCACGCCTGCCGGCGCCGGCAGCAAGGTGCTCGAACAGGCGGGCCAGAAGATCGGGGACGTGAGCCGCGTGGAGGTGAACGAAGCGTTCTCATCCGTCGCCCTCAACTCGCTGCGCATGCTCGACGCCGACCCGGAGACGGTGAACGTCAACGGCGGCGCGATCGCGCTCGGCCATCCCATCGGCGCATCCGGCGCGCGCATCCTCTCGACGCTCATCTACGAGCTGCGCCGCCAGGGCGGCGGTCTCGGTCTCGCCGCTATCTGCTCAGGCGGGGGCCAGGGCGACGCGCTGCTGATCGACGTCTAGCTTCACGATGAACCGGTGCTTCCTGCTCGGCGCGAGCGGGCTCCTCGCGATGCACGCAGGAAGAGATGGCGCCGCGTGGGCGGCAGCTCCGAGAGCGGACTGTCCCACCTGCCTTCGTGCTGATCCATCGTCCCGCGGGGCACGTTAGCCTCTCGCCTCGTGCCCTTCGACCACGTGCTCGTAGTCGGCGCCGGCCAGATGGGCGGCGGCATCTCCCAGGTGCTGGCTGCCTCAGGCCGCCGCGTCTCGCTCCACGACGCTGCCCCGGGCGCCGTCGAGCGCGGCCTGGAGACGATGCGGCGCAGCCTCGAGAAGCTCGCCGAGAAGGGCGGCGCCGACCCCGGGGAGGTGCTCGCCCGCGTCGAGCCCGTCGACGGCATCGTCGAGGCCGAGCTCATGATCGAGGCGGTGGTCGAGGACGCTGGCGTGAAGGAGGCGATCTTCCGTGCCGCCGATCTCACGCTGCCCACGGACGCGATCCTCGCGTCGAACACCTCCTCCATCCCGATCGCCACGCTGGCGGCCGTGACCGAGCGGCCGGACCGCGTGGTAGGCATGCACTTCTTCAATCCCGTGCCGGTGATGTCGCTTGTCGAGGTCATCCGGGCGCCCGAGACGTCGGACGAGACCGCCGCGGCGATCATCGAGTTGGCGCGCGACCTCGGCAAGACGCCGGCGGAGGCGAACGACTTCCCCGGCTTCGTGTCGAACCGCATCCTCATGCCGTTCATCAACGAGGCCGCGTACGCACTGCACGACGGAGTCGCAGAGGCTGCGGCGATCGACACGATCGCGAAGCTCGGGTTCAACCATCCCATCGGGCCGCTCGCGCTGGCCGATCTCATCGGCCTCGACACGTGCGTCTCGATCATGGAGGTGCTGCATCAGGGGCTGGGCGGCGAGAAGTACGCGCCGTGCCCGCTGCTCCGCGAGCTTGTCGCCGAAGGGAAGCTCGGCAGGAAGTCCGGCCAGGGGTTCTACGACTACGCGCGATGAACTTCGAGCTGACAGCCGAGCAGCAAGAGATCCAGACGCTCGCGCGGGAGCTGGCGGACGCCGAGATCGCGCCGAACGCGGCCCACTGGGACCGCGAGCATCGGTTCCCCGAGGAGGTGTTTGCGCGGCTCGCCGAGGTCGGGTTGATGGGCGTCTGTGTGCCCGAGGAGTACGGAGGGGCCGGCGCCGACTTCCTGTCGTACATCCTCGTGCTCGAGCAGTTGTCTCGCGCGGACGCCGGCGTCGGTGTGACCGTGGCCGTGCACACGAGCGCGACGACGCTGCCGATCCTCGCTTGGGGCACCGACGAGCAGAAGTCGCGGTTCGTGCCGCGGCTCGCGCGTGGGGAGACGATCGGCGCGTTCGCACTCTCCGAGCCGGATGTCGGTTCCGACGCGTCGCGCCTGCGCTGCGCCGCGCCGCGCGACGGTGACGAGTGGGTGATCTCCGGTCAGAAGCAGTGGATCACGAACGCGAAGTACTCGGACACGCTCCTCGTCTTCGCGCGCACGGATCCGGAGACGCCGGGCGCGCGCGGGATCTCGGCCTTCCTGCTCGGCGCGGAGCACGTGCAGGTGACCCGCGAGGAGGAGAAGCTCGGCCTCAACTCGTCGTCCACAGGCGATCTCGTCCTCGACCAGGCGCGCGTCGGCGCGGACCGCATGCTGGGGGCGGAGGGCGAGGGGTTCGCGGTCGCGATGTCGACGCTCGACGGCGGCCGCATCGGCATCGCCGCGCAGGCGCTCGGCATCGCGCAGGCGGCGTACGACGTCGCTCGCGCGTACGCGCTCGAGCGTCACTCCTTCGGCCAGCCGATCGCCCGGCACCAGGCGATCCAGTGGAAGCTCGTCGACATGGCGGTCGAGATCGAGGCGGCGCGGCTGCTCACGTACCGGGCAGCGTGGCTGAAGGAGAACGGCCTGCCGCACGCAGCGGCCGGCGCGAAGGCGAAGCTCGCCGCCTCCGAGACGGCGCGGCGGCAGACGGCGGAGGCGATCCAGGTGCTCGGCGGCTACGGCTACACGAAGGAGTTTCCGGTCGAGCGCTACTACCGCGACGCGAAGGTGACGGAGATCTACGAAGGGACGAGCGAGATCCAGCGGCTCGTGATCGCCCGCGACATCCTGGGGGCTCATGCCGCGAGAACCTGACGAGAGGGACAGTCCCTCATGTCCCGATGCTCGCCGCGGCGACGCGGCGCTGAGGGACTGTCCCTCGTTGCTGCGATAGCTCGAGGCCGCTCCAGGGCCACTCCTGCCACTCCCTGCAAGGCCGACGCGAACGGGGTTCTCGAGCACGTACCGGATAGCAGTCTCGAAGTGCTCCTCCGAATCGATGACGTAGGACGTGAACCGTCCGGCGAACAGATGGCCGAACCGCTTGTGGCGGTTGTTGAAGTACTGCGCGTACCGGCTGTTGAGACCCGCCATGCCACGCGACAACATGGATCGCTCGGCCTCGATGACGAGGGGATAGTGAGTCGTCATCAGGCAGTACGCATGGCAGCTCAACTCGCACCGCTCGCACACGCCGGCGAGGAGATCGCAGAATCTCTGCCGATCAGTTGCATCGGCGTAGATCGGCGTGCTCCCTGTGCCGCGGGCAGTCACGTGGAAGAATCCGACTTCTGGGAGTTCTCTTCGAGGTCGCCGTCCCATTCGCTCGACCGTACCGACTGCCGAAGGCGTCTTCGGCGTCCGCGCCGACATTGGCACGAAGTTGGCACGATTTCGTTACGACGTGGGAAGCCCATGAGGGACTGTCCCTGATGGCAGTCGAGGGACTGTCCCTGCCTCCAGGATGGCTGCGTAAGCTCCGGGCGTGACTTCGCGTCGTCGTGACGAACCGGTTCGCCTGACGAAGATCTACACGCGTGGCGGTGACGCTGGCCAGACGAGCCTCGGCGACGGGACGCGCGTGTCGAAGCTCGATCCACGGGTCGTCGCAAACGGCGAGGTGGACGAGCTCAACTCACTCGTCGGCTGGGCTGCGGTTTTCGCTGAGGGGAAGTTCGCTGAGACGCTCGCGCGCGTGGAGAACGAGCTCTTCGACCTCGGCGCCGACATCACTGTCCCGACGGATGAGGCGGGCCTGCGCGTGACCCAGGAGCAGATCGACCGGCTGGAGGCCGACTGCGACCGCTTCAACGAGCCGCTGCCGGAGCTCAAGAGCTTCGTCCTCCCCGGCGGCACCGAGCTCGCTGCGAGGCTCTTCGTCGCCCGGGCAGTGTGTCGCCGCGCGGAGCGTTCCGTCATCGCGGCCGGGGCGAACCCGCTCGTGTGCGTCTACCTCAACAGGCTCTCCGACCTCCTCTTCATCCTCGCGCGGGCGGCGAACGCCGCCGCTGACGAGCCAGAGACGCTCTGGAAACCTGGGAAATAATCGCCGTCTTCGCCGGCTCGTTCGTGGCCGGCTATCTCGGGTCGATGCTCGGGCTCGTCCTCGGCACCCTGCGCCTGCCGCTCGTCCTGGTCGTCTCAGGTGACGCGGCGACCGCAGCCGGAACGAACATCGCCATCAGCGCTGCGTCGGCCGCGACCGGAGGCATCCAGCATGCGCGAGCCGGACGGGTCGACTGGCGCGTCGTCGCGTGGATGGCGCCGCCGTCTGTTGTCGGCGCCCTGATCGGCGGCCTCTACGGGGAATCGGTGCCCGAGCGGCTCCTGTTCGCGGCGATCGCAGCGGTTCTCATCTGGAACGGCGTCGACATGCTCGCGCGCTCGTTCCACGCGAAGCCTCGCGAGCGGCCACGGCTCTTTTCGGCCGCGGCGTTCGGCGGCGTCATCGGGCTCCTGGGCGGCGCGATCGGTGTCATCCTCGGAACGCTGCGCGTGCCCGCGCTCCTGCGTGTCGTCGGGATGACGGCCGTGCGCGTCGTGGGCACGAACCTCGTCGTCGGGTTCTTCCTCGGCGTCTTCGGCTTTCTCGGACACGCGATACGCGGTGAGGTGGATTGGCCGTTCCTCGCCGCAGGCGTCGCGGGCGCACTGCCCGGCGGCTGGCTCGGCGCTCAGATGACAGGCCGCTACTCCGAGCTCGGGCTGCGGCGCGCCCTCGGCGTCACGCTCATCGTCGTCGGCGGAGCCTTCGTCGTCGAGGCGATCGTCCGGTGACGCTCGTTCGCTCGGGTGTCTTGCTCACGGTCGCGGTCGGGCTCGCGAACCTCCTCAACGCGGCCTTCCAGTTCTCGCTCGCGCGGATTCTCGAGCCGGACGAATACGCGTTGCTCGCCGCGCTGTTCGCGGTCGTGATCGTGGCGGCGATCCCGCCGCTCGCCTTCCAGGCGACGGCGGCGCGAGAGGTCTCCGTTCGGCTCGAGCGAGGCGACGAGCACGGCGCCGGCGCCGTTCTCAGGGGCATGCTGCGCTCGCTCCTCGCGTGGTCGACCACGCTCGGGATCCTCGGCCTCGGTCTCGGGCTGCTGGCCATACTTGCCGACGCGGACGATCCGCTGGCATACACGGCGACGGCGTTCACGGTCGCGGCTGCACTGCTGATCCCGGTTCTGTGGGGCGGCCTCCAGGGAGCAGGCCGCTTTGGCGCCCTCTCGGCGGCGCACGTGCTGCTCGCAGGGACACGGCTCCTCGCAGGAATCGTCATCGCCCTCCTCGGCGGCGGCGTCGGCGCGGTGATGCTAGGTGTTGCGGCCGCAACGATGGTCACGGAGCTCGTGAGCATCGTTCCCATGCGGGCGATGATCAGGCGGGCCGAGGCGAAAGGGCTGTCGCTCGCGACCCGAGCCAACGCGGGGGCTGCGGTCGGCCTGACAGCGCTCTGGGCGCTCATGTACTCGGATCTGCTAGTCGCGAAGCTCGCCTTCTCGGGAGCAGAGGCGGGCGCATACGCGGCGGCCGCCGTGGCGTCGAAGGTGCTCCTGCTCGTCCCCATCGCCGCGACGACCGTTCTCTTTCCCCGGGTGGCAGTTCTCCAGGACCGGGCTCGGGAACGGCGTTACCTCCGGACCGGCGTCGGCGTCGTGGCCGTGACATCGGCGGCGCTGACGGCCTTCGCCTGGATTTCTGCTGGACCGCTGATCGACCTGCTGTTCGGCGCCGAGTACGGGGCGGCAGACGCCTGGCTCGGCCCGCTCTGCCTGGCGATGTCGCTCTACGGCGTCGCCATCGTCTACCTCTACCACTTCCTCGCGCTGGGCCGATCCCGAGTCGCGATCGTGCTCGCGGCGCTCCTCGTCTCCCAGCTCCTCGCCTACTCGTTCTTCCACGACGAGCCCGCCGACCTGATCGGCATCCAGATCGCCGTCGGCGTTCTGACGGTGATCGCGTGCGAGACGTGGTATCACCTACGGCGATGAGCGCAGCCGACGCCGAGAGGCAGAAACTCCGCTACCGGCGTCTGGGCGGCGGTTACCACCGGCAGGACGTCGAGGAGTCGCTCCAGCAGCTCCTGACGACGGTGGGGACGGTCCAGGGCACGATCGACGTGCTGCGCCGCCGCACGGCTCAGCTCGAGGCCGAGCTCGCGGCCGCAAGGGAGGAGCTGGGCGCGTACCACGCGCGGGACGCCTGGCTGGAAGCCACCATCCGGCGGGCAGAAGAGATCCTCGCGCGCTCGGTTGCGGAATAGTTCACGCGATGGCCATTACGGAATCCACCGGCGAGCAGCACACGACGATGTCGGGGCTGCCGCTCGAGCCCGTCTACACGCCCGAGACCACGCCGATCGACTACGACCGCGACCTCGGGCAGCCCGGGGAGTACCCGTTCACGCGGGGCGTCTATCCGACGATGTACCGCGGACGCCTGTGGACGATGCGCCAGTTCGCAGGCTTCGGCACGGCCGAGGAGACGACCGAGCGCTTCCGCTACCTGCTCGACCACGGCCAGACGGGCCTCTCGACGGCGTTCGACATGCCGACGCTCATGGGCTACGACTCCGACCACGAGCGCTCGCTCGGGGAGGTCGGCCGCGAGGGCGTCGCCATCGACTCGCTCGACGACATGGAGACGCTCTTCCGGGGCATCCCGCTCGGCGAGGTCTCGACGTCGATGACGATCAACTCGCCGGCGGCGATGCTGCTCGCGTTCTACGTCTGCGTCGGCGACTTGCAGGGCGTGCCGCGCGAGGAGCTCCGAGGCACCGTGCAGACAGACATCCTCAAGGAGTACATCGCGCAGAAGGAGTACATCTTTCCGCCCGAGCCCTCGATGCGGCTCGTCGTGGACATGATCGAGTACTGCTCGCGCGAGCTGCCGCGCATGCACCCGGTCTCGATCTCCGGCTATCACATCCGCGAGGCCGGCTCGACGGCCGCGCAGGAGCTCGCGTTCAC
>JBKJWA010000243.1:0-2766 GCA_046716705.1 Gaiellaceae bacterium | reverse complement strand
GTGCCGTCGATCGAGCAGGTCCGGCTCGTTTCCTCGGGCACCGAGGCGGCAATGAGCGCCGTCCGTCTCGCTCGGGCGTGGACGGGACGCGACCGCATCCTGAAGTTCGCCGGCGGGTACCACGGCCACGCTGACGCGCTGCTCGCCGCCGCCGGCTCAGGTGTCGCGACGCTCGGCATCCCGTCCTCTCCCGGCGTTCCCGCCGCCAGCGTCGCCGACACGATCGTTTGCCCGTACAACGACGCCGACGCCGTGGCCCACGTCTTCACGCACTACGGCGACAGCCTGGCCTGCGTGATCCTGGAACCGGTGGCGGGCAACATGGGCGTCGTCCCGCCGGAAACGGGCTTCCTCGAGGCACTGCGGGCTGCCTGCGACTCGGAAGGGTCATTGCTCGTATTCGACGAGGTAATCACGGGCTTTCGCGTCGCCCGCGGCGGCGCCCAGGAGCTCTACGGCATCTCGCCCGACCTCACGGTGCTGGGGAAGATCGTCGGCGGTGGCCTTCCGCTGGGCGCGTTCGGCGGCCGCGCCGAGTTGATGGAACGGCTCGCACCGGCCGGCGACGTCTACCAGGCGGGGACGCTTTCGGGGAATCCTCTCGCGACCTCGGCGGGCCTGTCGGTGCTGCGACGCGTTCGCGACGGGGCCGTCTACGGCGAGCTCGAGCGGCTCGCCGCGCGGCTCGAGGCGGGGCTGACGCCGTTCGGCCGCGTCCAGCGCGTGGGCTCGATGCTGACGCTGTTCACGGGATCAGACGCCGTTTCGAATCTGCAACACGCACAGGCGTGCGACGCCGATCGCTACGGCGCGCTCTTCCGCAGCCTGCTCGCGGACGGCGTCTACGTCGCGCCGTCGCAGTTCGAGGCGCTGTTCGTGTCGCTCGCGCACGGCGAGGAGGAGGTCGACCGGACGATCGAGGCGGCCGCGCGGTTCTTCGAGTCGTGACCACGAGCATCTGGGACGAGGTCGCGGAGGGAGCCCGTCGCGAGAGCCCGCTCTGGGCCGCTGCACTGCGACCGGAGGATGAGCGCGAGCTCGAGGCGGTTTTCTCGCCCCTCGGGGACGACCGCCGCGCCCTGGGCGTCGAGACGATCTACGAGGGGTATCTCCTCCACTACGGAAAGCCGAGGCTCTTCGCGCCTCCCGCGCAGGAGGACGCGCTGTTGCTCGGCGACTATCTCTACGCTCACGGCCTCGTTCGCGTGGCGGAGCTACACGACGTCGCCGCGGTCGCCGATCTCGCTGCGCTCATCTCGATCTGCGCGCAGCTGCGCGCGGAGGGCGCGAACGGCGACGGAGCCGCGTGGGCGGCGACGGCTGCGCTCGCGGGTGCCAACGGGCTCGGCGCCGCACGCGATGCGCTCCGGCTGCGCGGCGACTCGGCGCCTCTGCTCGAGCTCGTCCGGGGCGAGGTGGGCGACGGCGCGCTCGACGGCGCGCTGTCGGCGCATCGCCGCCGCGTTGGTTAGAGTCCGACGGCGATGCTCCAGCTCGCCGCTCTGCTCGCCGCCGACGTCGCCGAGGAAGGCAAGCACATCGTCCTCTCGATGCTCGTCGTGGGGCTGATCTTCATCGGCGTGATCGCCATCGGCCAGTTCTTCCGCTGGATCAGTCACCGACGCTAGATCTTGAGCATGCGCACTGACCTGCCGACCGGCACGGTCACGTTCCTCTTCACGGACGTCGAGGGCTCGACCAGGCTCCTGCACGAGCTCGGGGCGGGGGCGTACGCGGAGGCGCTCACTGAGCACCGCCGCGTGATCCGCGAGGCTTGCGCCGCGCAGGGTGGCGTCGAGGTGGACACGCAGGGGGACGCGTTCTTCTTCGCCTTTCCCACGGCGCCTGGTGCTGTTGCCGCCGCCTCGGCGTTCACGGAGTCGCTCGCGTCCGGCCCCATCCAGGTGCGCGTCGGCTTGCACACCGGAGCGCCACTCCTGACGGATGAGGGGTACATCGGAGACGACGTTCACTTCGGAGCCCGGGTCGCAGCGTCGTCCCATGGCGGCCAGGTCGTTCTCTCTGCGGCGACCGCCCAGCTGGTCGAGCTCGAGCTCACGGACCTCGGTGAGCATCGGCTCAAGGACATTCAGGAGGCTGTCCCGATCTTCCAGCTCGGCAGCGGTTCCTTCCCGCCGTTGAAGACGATCTCCAACACGAACCTCCCTTCTCCCGCCAGCTCGTTCGTGGGCAGAGACGACGAGCTGCTCGAAGTGCTCTCCCGTTTCGAGGATGGCGCTCGCCTCGTCACGCTGACGGGCCCTGGTGGAACCGGCAAGACGCGGCTAGCCATCGAGGCCGCGGCGTCGCTCGTCCCCGAGTACACGGCGGGCGTCTTCTGGGTCGGACTGGCCACGCTTCGAGATGCGGCACTCGTCAACGAGACGATCGCCCAGGCGCTCGGCGCCAAGGACGGGCTCGCAGAGCACATCGGCGAACGCGAGATGCTGCTGCTGCTCGACAACCTCGAGCAGGTGATCGACTGCGCGCCCGAGCTCTCGGCGCTGCTGCAGGCTTGCCCCAATCTGACGCTGCTCGTCACGAGCCGGGAGCTCCTGCGGATCCAGGGAGAGGTCGAGTATGCGGTTCCTCCACTCGCGGAGCGGGAGGCAGTAGAGCTCTTTCGCGCGCGTTCAGGAGTCGAGGTGGACGAGACAATCGCGGAGCTTTGCCGACGGCTCGACTCACTCCCGCTGGCGGTCGAGCTGGCCGCTGCCCGTACCTCCGTCCTGACTCCCGAACAGATCGCCGCGCGCCTCTCTCAAC
>JBKJWA010000242.1:0-10536 GCA_046716705.1 Gaiellaceae bacterium | reverse complement strand
GGACGTGCATCGCGCCGCCCGCATCGCCGCCGCCGGCCACGGCGGCCAGGTGCTCGTGTCGTCATCGACAGCTGCGCTGCTCGAAGCAGATCTCGTCGATCTCGGCGAGCACCGCTTTAAGGATCTCGGCGCCCCCGAGCGCGTCTACCAGCTGGTAGACGGCGCGTTTCCGGCGCTCAAGTCGCTCTTCAGGACGAACCTGCCCGTTCCCACGACTCCGTTCCTCGGCCGCGAGCGCGAGCTGGCCGAAGTGGTCGGCCTGCTCGGGAACACACGTCTGCTGACGCTCACCGGCCCCGGCGGAACGGGCAAGACCCGCCTGGCGGCACAGGCCGCTGGCATGGCTTCCGACGCGTATCCGGACGGCGTCTGGTGGGTGCCGCTGGCGGCGCTCCGCGAGCCCGAGCTCGTGCTGGAGACGGCCGCTCAGGTCGTCGGCTCGCAGACCGGCCTCGCCGAGCACATCGCGGACAAGTCGCTGCTGCTGCTCTTCGACAACTTCGAGCAGGTGGTGGAGGCGGCAGGCGACGTCGCCTCGCTGCTCGCCTCCTGCCCCAATCTCGACCTGCTCGTTACGAGCCGCGAGCCGCTGCACGTGACGGGCGAGCAGGAGTACGCCGTGCCGCCGCTCGTGCACGAGGAGGGCGTCGGCTTCTTCCTGGCCAGGGCGAGAGCGGTCGACCCGGGCTTCCAGGTGGACGATGCCGTCTCGGAGATCTGCCGCCGCCTGGACGACCTGCCGCTGGCACTCGAGCTGGCCGCCGCCCGCGTGAAGGCTCTCTCTTCGGCCCAGATCCTCGAGCGGCTCGAGCAGCGGCTGCCGCTCCTCACCGGCGGCGCCAGAGACCTACCAGAGCGGCAACGCACGCTCCGCGGCGCGATCGAGTGGAGCTACGAGCTGCTGCACGACGAGGAGCAGCGCCTGTTCGCCCGGCTATCGGTCTTCCGTGGCGGCTGCACGCTGGAGGCGGCAGAGGAGATCTGCGAGGCCGACCTCGACACGCTCCAGTCGCTCGTCGACAAGAGCCTGCTGCGGCATACCGACGAGCGTTACTGGATGCTGGAGACGATCGGCGAATTCGCGGGCGAGAAGCTGGAGGAATCGGGCGAGGCGGAGGAGCTGCGGCGCCGACACGGAGAGCACTACTTGTCCGTTGCGATGCAGCTCGAGCCCTACGTGCCCCTCGAGAAGAAGTGGCTCGATAGCCTCGAGGCAGATCACGACAATGTCCGCGCCGCTCTCGACCGACTACCGGCGCAAGGCGACGCTCAACTTGCATTGAGCCTCGCAGAGTCCGTTTGGCGCTTCTGGAAGACGCGGGGTCACCAGCCTGAGGCACAGCGGCGACTCGAGACGCTACTCGACCTCGACCCGACGCCTACTGCTGCGCGCGGGCACGCACTCAACGCCGCCGCGGCCATGGCGGTGGACAACAGCGAGTACGAGGTAGGACGGCTCCTCGCGGAGGAGGCTCTCACCATCCACCGAGAGCACGAGGATGCCTGGGGCATTGCGCGTTCAGTCTTCATGCTCGGCTACGCGGCGATCGAGTCGGGCGACTTCGAGACCGCGAAGCCGCTCTTCGAGGAGACCGTGCGCCTCATGGCCGAGCTCGGGTACGAGCAGTACGTTGGTATGGCTACGTTCAACCTCGCCTGGGCATGCCGGGAGCTCGGCGATCGCGAGCGAGCCAAGGAGCTCGAGACCGAGAACCTGAGCCGCGCGCGGGCGATCGGCAGTCCGACCCTCGAGTCGGCGGCGCTGGACTCCCTGGGAGGCTACGCGCACCATGAGGGAAGGTACGACGAGGCGCTCGAGATGCAGCGGGAGGGCCTCCGCATCTCGCGCGAACTCGGGGACGTTCAGCATATGCTCGACAGCCTCTGCTACATCGCCAACACGCATGCACATATGGGCCGCGGACGCCTAGCCGCAACGCTGCTCTCCACCTTGCTCGCACTCCACGAAGAGGCCGGTATGAAGGCTCCGCTCTACCAGGAGCGCAGAAACGAGGAGATGCTCGAATTGCTCCACGCGCAGCTCGACGCCGCCGCGTTCGAGGAGGCGTGGGAGCGAGGCGCGAAGCTGAAACTCGAGGAGGCCGTCGCGCTCGCCCTCGACTCCACAGACTGATCCCGCGCGGTGCTAGCTCGCCGGCTTGTACGCCTTCACGGTGGTGCCGCGGGCGCCGAACTTCTCGGCCTTGCGCCGGGTGTCCTCGGAGGCCGATCGGGCGTAGGTGTCGACGAGGTCACCGGTCGCGATCCGCTCGAAGCCGTGCCGTTCTAGGAGCTTGGCGTACTCTGCTTCCAGCAGAGCCCCGGCGATTCAGCCGGTCCAGAGGTCGATGTTCCGCTTGCCCTCTTCAGAGACGGGGCGCTGGATCGTGACGTCGGCGATCTGGAGGCGTCCGCCCGGCCGGAGGACGCGGAAGAGCTCGGCGAAGACGACGTCCTTGTCCGGGATCAGGTCGATCACGCCGTTCGAGATCACGACGTCGAAGCTCGCGTCCTCGAACGGAAGTCGTTCGGCCTCGCTTTCGACGAAGTCGACATTCGCGGCGCCCATCTCCGCGGCGCTCGCCCTGGCCTTGGCGATCATCTCCGGGGTCATGTCGATGCCGTCTACGTGTCCATCGGGCGCGACCATCTGCGCTGCCACGAGTGAGTCGGTGCCGGCACCGGAACCGAGGTCGAGTACCCGTTCGCCCGGTGCGAGCGCACCGAGCGAGAAGGGATTGGCGACACCCGCGAACGACTCCGCCGAGCCGTCAGGCACGCGCCCGAGCAGTTCGGGCGGGTAGCCGAGGTCGAGCGCCCAGGCGCGACCAGTCGGGAAGATGAAGTCGGTCTCAGGCCGCGCCGAGACGTCGGCGTACGTCTTCTTGATCTCGGACTTCAGGACCTCGACGTCGACTCCGACTTCGACAGTCACCCTACGACACTAGCGCACTTCCTATGTGGTTTCGAGCGGCAGCAGCACCTGAAAGCATGCGCCGCCGCCCGCGGAGGGCTTGAGGCGCAGGTCGCCGTGGTGCCGGACGACGATCCGCCGCGCGATGTCGAGCCCGAGGCCCGTGCCCTCGCCGGGCTCCTTCGTCGTGAAGAACGCATCGAAGACGCGCTCCGCGATCTCTGGAGGGACGCCGGCACCGTCGTCCTCGACCTCGACGATCAGAAACTCGATCGACCCATGTGTCCGAATGGTCACCCGGGCGTTCGCGGCGGCGACGGCGTTGTCGATGAGGTTCGTCCACACCTGGTTCAGCTCCGCGGCATGGGCATCGATGCGGGGTAGGGAGCGGTCGTACTCGCGGACGATCTCGACCCCACCCTCGGCGATCTTGTGGCCGAGGATCGCGAGCGTGCTCTCGAGCCCCTCGTGGACGTCGATCTCCTGGCGCGGCGTCTGATCGAGGTACGAGTACTGCCGAACCGACTGGACGAGTTGCGAGATGCGCCCGGTCGAGTCCTCCAACTCGCGCGCGATCCGCGCCGCCGTGAGCCGTGAGGCGATCCAGGCTACGGCGGAGCCAGGCTCACCGGGGGCGACTGCGAGCAATCGCTCGAGCCAGTCCTCATCGAGCCCTGCGTCGACGAGCTCGGCCGTTCCGTTCTCGGCCGGCGCGCCATGCTCGGCGAGCCACTCGGCGAGCTGCGCTTCGCGATCGGCTCGGTCAAGGCTGTCGAGCCGTGGCGCAGACTCAGACGCAACAAGGGCCTCCGCCGTGAACGTGCAGAGCCGTCTCATGCCGTCCGCATCGAGGCCGCTGCCGGCGAGCTGCGAGAGGGCGGCTTGAGCATGCCGCTCGGCCGACCGAAGCTCCGAAGCTGCACGCTGTGCGGCGGCGGCTGGGTTGTTCAGCTCGTGCGCGAGCCCCGCCGCGAGCGTGCCGAGTGACAGCAATCGGTCGCGGTCGCGCTCTACCGCCGTGAAATTCGTGATCACGGGAACGAACACGCCCATGACAGCCGTGAATACCGACGGCTCCGACACGAGCAGCGCCCGGAATGCCTCGGGCGCGAGGAGAAAGAGACGGCTCTCGCCGACCGAGCGTGTCGAGCCGCGGTAGACCTCGCCGGTGATGAGCGAGATCGCCCCGAGGAAGCCGCCGGCGTCGTGGTGGAGCAGCGGCAGCTCGTCGCCCCCGAAGCTACCTGTCGTCTCCAGCTCTCCTTCGAGCAGGAGGGACAGGAATGTCGCCTCCTCGTTCTCGCGGAAGAGGTACTCGCCGGGCCCGAGGATCAGCTCGCGGCCGTGCCGGGCGAGCTCCTCGAGCCGCTCGTCCGAGAGGTCGGCGAGGATGGCGATCTTCCGAAGGTCGCCGGGCTCCACGAGCGCCTACGGGCCGCCGAGGTACCGGTGGACGAGCAGGACGGCCATCGAGCCTTCTCCCACCGCCGAGGCGACGCGCTTGATCGACTGATCGCGGACGTCGCCGGCCGCGAAGACGCCCGGGATGCTCGTTTCCAGGGCGAGCGGCTCGCGGTTCTTCAGGGGCCAGGGCGGGCAGCCCTTGGGCACGTGCAGCACCTGGTCGCCCGTGAGTATGAATCCGCGCTCCGAGCGCGCCGGCGCGTTGCCGAGCCAGTCGGTGTGGGGTTCGGCGCCCACGAACACGAACATCGCCGTGGCGGGAATGCGTGACAATGTGCCGGCCTCATCGATCGTGATCTCCCCCAACACGTTCTCGCCGTGCGCCTCCCGGACCTCGGTGTCGAGCCGCACGGTGATCTCGTCGGGCATGGATTCGATGCGCTCGACGAGGTACTGGGACATCGACTTCCGGAGGCTCGTGCCGCGATAGAGGATCGTCACGTGCGTCGCGCGCGCCAGATGCAGCGCCGCTTGGCCTGCCGAGTTCGCGCCGCCGACGATGAATGCCTCTTGGCCGTCGAGCATGGCGGCGTCGCCTGTCGAGGCCGTGCCGTACCAGATGCCGCGTCCGGTGAGGCGGTCGGCGCCTACGGCATCGAGACGCCGGTAGGAGACCCCCGGCGCGAGCAGCACCGTGTGCGAGGCGATCGACGAGCCGTCCGCGAGCTTCACGATCCGCGTTCCCCCTACGACCTCGATCCCCACTGCCTCCTGCGCCGTCAGGAGCTCGGAGCCGAAGCGGCGTGCCTGCGTCGTCGCGCGGCGCGCGAGGTCGGATCCGGAGAGCCCTGCCGGGAAGCCGAGGTAGTTCTCGATCCGCGAGCTCATGCCGGCCTGGCCCCCGAACGACTGCCGTTCGACGACGACCGTCCGCAGGCCTTCCGAGGCGCCGTAGACCGCTGCGGCGAGCCCGGCTGGGCCGGCGCCGACGACGACGAGGTCGTAGTACGCCAGCTCCTCGTGGGTCTGCAGGCCGATTCGCTCCGCGACCTCGGCCGAGTCTGGGTTGACGAGCGGCTCGGCGTCCGGGACGAGCACGACCGGAAGCCGGTCCGCGGTCAGCGACGCCTGCGAGAGCATCTGGCCGGCGCGGGAGTCCTCCACATCGAGCCAGCGGTACGCGATCTGGTTGTTTGTCAGCAGGTCGCGCACGCGCTGCGAGTCCGTCGAGAGCCGATCGCCGATCACGCACACCGCGTCGCCGTCCACCTCTGCCAGGCGCGGTGCGTCGGATGCTGCACGCCAGTCCTCGAGCAGGTCGTCCAGCACGGGGTACAGCCGCTCCTCGGGCGGATGCCAGGGCTTCATGAGGTAGTGGTCGAGGTGGATCTCGTTGATGGCGCGCATTGCGACCTCGGTGTCGGCATACGCGGTGAGGAGGACACGCTTCGCGTCGGGCGCCTCGGCCGCGACGTGGGCGAGCAACTCGACGCCGGTCATCCGGGGCATCCGCTGATCCGTGACCACGAGCGCCAGCGGATCCCCGCGAGGCACGAGACGGCGGATGAGCTCCAGCGCCTCCTCGCCCGACTCCGCGGCGAGCACCGTGAAGTCGCGCGCGTACTGGTTGCGGAGATCGCGCTCGACCGCACGGACGACCTCCCGGTCGTCGTCGACGGCTAGGAGCACCGGCTTCCGTTCGGCCATGCCCGGACGATCCTAGTCGCGCCGCGCCTCTGTTAGGTTCGCGGGGATGAGGTCACGCGCGGCGGTCTTCTGGGAAAAGGGCCGACCGCTGACGGTTCACGACATCGAGATCGACGGGCCCGGTCCCGGGCAGGTGCTCGCGCGCATGGCCGCCGTCGGCATTTGCGGCACCGATCTCCACATGGTCAAGGGGGAGTGGGAGCGGCCGACGCCGATGGTGCTGGGCCACGAGGGCTCGGGCGTCGTGGAGGAGGTTGGCGAAGGCGTCGAGAGCGTCGCGGTCGGAGACGAGGTCGTGCTGTCCTGGGCCCCGTCGTGCGGGGAGTGCGCCGACTGCAGGCGCGGGCGGCCCGCTGCCTGTCTGACCCTTCAGTACGCCATCGGAGGAGGGACGCTGCTCGACGGCTCGACGGGCATGACGCTCGATGGCGAAACCCTCTACCGCGGTACTGCGACGGGTGCCTTGTCGGAGCGGCTCGTCGTCTCCGAGCAGGTCGCGCTGCCACTTGGCGAGGGCGTGCCGCTCGAGGAGGCGGCCTTGCTCGGGTGCGCTGCGCTGACCGGCGTCGGTGCGGTGCTCTTCGCCGCCCATGTGGAAGCCGGTTCGACGGTGCTCGTCGTGGGCGCCGGAGGCGTCGGCCAGTTCGTCGTCCAGGGAGCACGCATCGCGGGAGCGAGTCACATCGTCTGCGTCGACCCCAACGAGGAGCGGCTCGAGCTCGTACGGCGTCTCGGCGCGACGCACGCCGCCCAACCGGATGGCCTCCGCGCGCTCATGCGGGACGACTTTCCGGACGGCGTCGACTACGCGTTCGACGCGGTCGGCGACCCGGAGACGACGAAGATCGCGTTCCGCTGGACGCGGAACGGCGGCCTCTGCGTCATCGTCGGTCTGCCGGCGGCGGGCGCGCGCCTCGAGCTCGATCCGACCGAGTTCATCAGGCGCGAGAAGCGGCTGACCGGAACCATCTACGGCTCGGAGGATCCGGCCGTGGCCCTTCCGACCCTCCTGGGACATGTCCGGTCGGGCGCCCTCGACCTTCACTCCCAGCTCGGGCCGCGGTTCTCGCTCGACGATGCGAACGAGGCCGTCGAGGCTGCTCTCGCAGGCGTTCCCGGCCGCGTCCTCGTGATTCCGTGAGCCCTGTCGAGCACACGGAGAGGCTGCGTGTTGCGTGGGTAGACACCGATGCCGGCGGGCGCATCCACTTCTCGAACGTGTTTCGCTGGGCGGAACAGGCGGAAACGTCGCTCCGCCGCAAGCTCGGCATCCTCGAGGGTTGGGGTGACTACCCGCGGAAACACGCGGAGGCCGAGTTCCACCGCGTGATTCGCTTCGAGGACGAGATCGACGTGCGCATCACGCCCGAGCGGCTGGGCCGCACATCGATCACATGGCGCTTCGAGATCTCGCGAGAGAGCGAGCTCTGCGTCGAGGGCCGGATCGTCGTCGTGCACGTCGGTGACGACGGTCGGCCAACCCCGCTGACACCGCAGGAACGAGAGCTGCTCGGCGGCTGATGGTCAGGGACAGCTGGAACGCGTTCATCACGCAGGTTGAGCCGGGCGCCGGTGCGCCTGGGCCGCTCTCGGGCCGCACGCTCGCCGTCAAAGACCTCTTCGACACGGCCGGCATCCGCACGACATACGGCTCGAAGATCTACGCCGAGCACGTCCCCAGCAAGACGGCCGTCGCGGTCACGCGGCTGCTCGACGCCGGCGCCGTCCTCGTCGGCAAGACGCACCTCCCCGAGTTCGCATGGAGCGTGATCGGCGTCAACCCGTGGTTCGGCACGTGCCACAACCCCGCGCAACCGGGCAAGACGACGGGCGGATCGTCCAGCGGCAGCGCGGCAGCGCTCGCGGCGGGGGTCTGCGAGCTCGCGCTCGGCTCCGACACGGGCGGCTCGATCCGCATTCCCTCGGCGTGCTGCGGAACCGTAGGGCTGAAGTCGCAGTGGGGACTGATTCCGCTCGACGGCGCGTACCCGCTGTGCCCGACGCTCGACACGGCCGGGCCGATGGCGACGACGGTGGCCGACACCGCGCTCATGTGGTCGGTGCTCGCCGAGCGGCAGGTTCCCGAGCCGCGGCTCGCCGGTCTCACGCTGGGCCTGCTGCGGAAAGCGCCATGGGTGGGGGGCGAATACGTCCCGGAGCCAACCGACGTCGTCGAGCAATGGGTCACCGACCTCGAGCGCCTCGGCGCGACCGTCGTCGAGGCGGAGATCCCGGAGCCCGAGGCCAACACGTGGCCGCTCTTCGAGCACGAGGCTGCCCAGTCACACCGCGAGACGTTTCCGTCCCGCGCCGACGACTACGGCTTCACGATCCGCCCCAAGCTCGAGCGCGCGCAGGAGGTGAAGCCGGACGACGTGGAGGCCGCGTACAAGGCCGTCCACGCCTGGCGCGGCTACGAGCCACCCGTGGACCTCTACGTCGCGCCGTGTATCACCGGCGAGCTGCCGCCGGAGAACGTCGACGAGCGCGACGTGCGCTTCCAGCTGTCGGGCGAGGTCCGCTGGGTGAACCTCGTCGGCTGGGCCGCGCTCGCGATCGGCAATCTCCAGCTGATCGCGCCGCGCGACGAGACCGTGCTCGCGGCAGGACTCGCCTGGGAGCACGGCTAACATCGAGACGTGGGAGCGCTGCGCGTCAACCACGTGTCGATCCACGCGCACGACCTCGAGGAGTCGGCGCGCTTCTACGAAGAGCTGTTCGGCATGCGGCGCGTCCCGGCGGCCGCCTTCCGCCAGCCCGTGCTCTGGCTAGCCCTGGGTGACCAGCAGCTGCATCTCTTCCAGCGTGATGACGCGGAAGCCCCGCGCGCACACCATGTGGCCATCGACGTGGACGACTTCGAGGCCGTGTACCGGGAGGCGAAGCGGCGCGGCGTGCTCGACGGCGAGACGTGGGCCGAGCGCGCGCGCTACCACCCCGCCGGCTGGGTGCAGATGTACCTCCGCGATCCCGCCGGCAATCTCGTCGAGGTCGACTGGCCTGATGTCTCGACCCTCGACTCCGAGCTCCAGGCCGAGCTCGCGCAGCTCGAGGACACCGTTCCGCAGGACGGCGAAGCCCGAGAGGCGACGCTCTACACCGGGGGATCGGCGTAGTCCGAGCGATCCTCGTCCTCGTGGTTGTCGGGGCGGCGATCGGCCAGGCGTCGTCCTCGGCGACCAGGGAGATTAGGATCGCCGTCGTCGCGGACTGCAAAGGGGCGCTCGCGGGGGGCTACGAGTCCGCTATCGCCGGCGCGAAGGCCGCGTTCTCGCACGCGCCCAACGCACTCGTAGGCGGGGCCAAGCTCACGTTCACGGAGCCCGGCTGTGGCGACGGCAGTCCCCAAACCATCCTTCGCGAGCTCGACCGGCTCCTGGTCGAGCAGGACGCGGACGTGCTCGTCGGGCCGGCGTCGGGAGACGAGGCGATCGCCGCCACGAAGTGGGCTCGGTCGCACCCGGGCAAGACGATCGTCCTCGGCACGGCGGCCTCGCAGGAGCCGACGATGCAGCTCGCACGGCGCAACGTCTTCCGCTACCACGGCGACGCCGCGCAGTGGCACGCCGGCCTCGGCGAGTACGTCTATCGGAAACACCGCTGGCGGACGGTCGCCGTCATCGCCGACGACTACGGCCCGGGGTGGACGGCTGCAGGCGGGTTCATCGCCGACTTCTGCGCCTCGGGCGGAACTGTCGTCGACCGTGTCTTCGCTCCGCTCGGAGTGTCCGATTATTCGTCGTACATCCGGCAGCTACCGTCGCCGGCCGACGTGGACGGGTACTTCTGGGCGGTCGGAGGCGGCCTCGACCAGGCGTCGCTTGCGATCCAGCTGGCCCACGGCACGCTGAGGGCGCGAGAGCACGCCGGAAACGGCCGCGTCGTCGGGTCGTTCGTGAGCGGCCTCGGGGTCGGTTCCGGCCTGAAGACGCCGGCCGCGGCCGCATATCGCAGGATCGCCCCCGAGAACGAGGCGGCGGTCGACTACTACCGCGCCGCGCGTGCCGTCGTGGACGGCTTGAAGAGATCGAAGGGACGCGCCGGCGCAGCGTTGCACGCCGCCATGCCGCGGGCCGTCCCCGACCCATACGGGCGGATCCGTCTCGACAGCAGGCGCCAGGCGGTCCACGACCAGTGGTTGCTTCAGGTCGTCGGCAACGGCGTCAGGCTCGTGGCGAACGTCCCCGGAGTCGATCAGGCGTTCGGCGGCGTGTTCGGCCCGACGAAGCTCGCCCCGGGCCGCGCCTTCCCGCCCTGCGTGAAGCGGAAGCTCCCGTGGCAGGGCAAGCTCCGCGTGGTGAGGAACGGCAAGGTCACGAGCGACCTCGTCCGGTGAGGGCTAGATCCGCTCGACCGTCTCGCTGAGCGGGCGGCGGTTCGCTCGTGCGCTCCAGTCCTCGGGTGATCGCGTGTCCGCGGCCGGCTGCTTCGCCGGGTAGCCGAAGCTGAGGACGGTCATCGGCGGCTCATCGAGGCCGAGCGCTTCTTGGGCCACGTCCTTGTCTGCGATG
>JBKJWA010000241.1:0-3565 GCA_046716705.1 Gaiellaceae bacterium | reverse complement strand
CTCGCCCGCCGCGTAGAGGCCGGGCACGTCCGTGCGGCCGTAGAGGTCCGTGACGATCCCGCCCATCGTGTAGTGCGCTGCCGGGGCGACCGGAATCGGCTCTCGCGCAGGGTCGAAGCCCTCGCTGACGAGGGCTTCCATCAGCACCGGGAAGCGGCCGCGGTCGATGTCGCGGAGGTCGAGCATCGCCCCACGGTGCTTGGCGACGGCTCGCGCGACGACGTCGCGCGGGGCAAGCTCGTCGGTGAAGCGGCGGCCCTCGGCGTCGACCAGCACCGCACCCTCGCCGCGGAGCGCCTCGCTGAGGAGCAACCCGTTCTCAGCTAGCACCGTGGGATGGAACTGCATGAACTCGAGATCCGCGAGCCGCGCGCCGGCGCGGAATGCCATGGCCAGGCCGTCGCCCGTGGCGCCTGGCGGATTCGTCGTGCGCTCCCAGAGGGACGCCGCCCCGCCGGTGGCGACGAGCGTAGCGCGGGCCTCGATCGTTCGGCGCTCGGTCGTGACGCCCGCCCCGGAAAGCGCGCGAACGGTCTCGCCCTCCGAGACGCGAATACGCGGGTGCTCGAGCACGCGGTCGACGAGCACGCGGAGGATCTCCTTGCCCGTCGCAGCCCCGGCCACGTGGAGCACGCGCCGGCGCGAGTGGCCGCCCTCCAGGCCTGGCTCGGGGTCGAACGGCACGCCGAGGTCGCGCAGATCCGCAACGCGGGCGGGCGCCTCCGCCACGAGCTCCGAAACGGCGCTCTCACGACACAGGCCGCGCCCGACGCGCACGGTGTCCTCCGCGTGCAGCTCCGGGCTGTCGTCGGCTGCGATCGCCGCAGCTACGCCGCCCTGAGCGAGGTAGCTGGCGGACGAGCGCAGCGCGCCCTTCGAGAGCAGCAGCACATCCGCCTCCTCACCGACGCAAAGCGCGGCGTACAGGCCGGCGATACCTCCGCCGATGACGGCGAGATCGCAGCGGATGATCGTGTCCGTAGTCACTCTGGTAGTTTTAGCCTCAGAGTCGATAACTCATGCACGAGTCTACCAGACCCGCACCGGCGCACATCGCGATCGCCTCCGTCCTCCAGGTACGCGACGGGGTTCTCCAGGCGCTTGTCTGGCAGCGCGCGCTCGAGCCATTCGCCGGAGCGTGGTCGCTTCCCAGCGGCTATCTCGAGGCGGGAGAGACGCTCGAGCAGTCGATCCGCCGTCATCTCGCCGTGAAGGTCGACGTCCGGGAGCTTTCCCACCTCGAGCAGCTCGAGACGCGGAGCGACCCGGCTCGCAACCCCACCGAGTGGCAGCTGGCGACCGCCTACCTCGGGCTCGTTCCTTCGGACCTCGACCCTGCGGTCCCGACCGACACGGCCTGGCATCCGGTCGACGCCCTCCCGCCCATGGCGTTCGACCACGAGGGGATCGCGCTCGCCGGCCGCGACCGCCTGCGCGCGAAGCTCTCGTACACGAACCTCGGGTTCGCGCTGGCTCCGGCGACGTTCACGATCTCTGAGCTCCGCGACCTCTACCGGGCGGCGCTGGGCCACGACGTCTCCCCCACGAACCTCAAGCGCGTGCTCCTGCGGCGAGGCGTTCTCGAGCGAACGGGAACGCGACGCTCGCCCGGCCCCTCGGGCGGCAGGCCCGCGGAGCTCTACCGCTTCAGATCGAGAATGCTCGAGATCACGGATCAGTTCGCGGTGCTCAGGCCGCCGCCGGTAACGTGACGCGCCGAACCTTCTGAAAGGAGTCCCGTGAGACGTATCGCCCTGATAGCGCTGACCGTAGCGACCGCCCTCGCCGTGGCGGCGGCCGCGTTCGGTGCGACCATCCTCAACAACCCGACCAGCCAGTTTCAGCTCGCGTACGCGAAGAAGGCGCTGGTTGCGAAGCCCGGTTCCGTCACGCTCAGGTCGAAGAACACCTCCGCAGTGCTGAAGCACAACATCGCCCTCCGCAAGGGGACGACCGCGACCGGCAAGCTGCTCGTGAAGGGCAAGGTCGTCGGCAAGGGCGGCGTGTCCATCGTGACCAGGAGGCTCGCGAAGGGGAAGTACCGCTTTGTCTGCACCGTCCTCGGTCACGAGAAGGGCGGCATGTGGGGGATCCTCACGGTCAAGTGATCGGCGCGATGGGGCCTGTGGCGGCGTTGGCCGCGCTCGCGCTCGTCGCCACGGTCCCCACGCCGACCGTCGATCGCGTGGACGAGATGGCTGCCGGGGCGCGGCTGGTCCAACAAGTGCGCCTCGGCCCGCGGCCTGCGGGAGCGCCGGCGTCGAGGAAGCTCGCGGCCCAGCTGAAGGCAAAGCTGCCCCGCGGATCGTTCCAGGCTGTGCCCGGCGGTCTGCGCAACGTCGTCGGCTTCGTGCGCGGGCGCGACCCGTCGCGAACGGTCGTCGTGGGGGCGCACTACGACACGAAGGACCTGCCCGGCTTCGTCGGCGCGAACGATGGCGCAAGCGGCACCGCGCTCGTGGTGGAGCTCGCCCGAAGCATCAAGCCCGGACAGCTTCGTCCCTCGGTCGTCTTCATCCTCTTCGACGGCGAGGAGTCGCCGGATGACCTGGGCGACTTTCACGAGACCGGCCTGCGGGGCAGCAAGGTCGCGGCCCCCCGGTACAAGAAGGCGGAGGCGATGATCCTGCTCGACTTCGTCGGCGATCGCGACCTCTCGCTGCCCCGCGAAGGCTTCTCCGATCGGGCGCTCTGGCGGAGGCTGCGGGCGGCGGCGCGCCGGGTGGGCACGGCCGTGATCTTTCCGCCGCAGGCGCAGATAGCGATCGCCGACGACCACGTTCCCTTCCGCGAGCTAGGGGTACCGTCGATCGACCTCATCGACTTCGACTACTCGTGCTGGCACCGGACGTGCGACAACCTTTCGCGCGTGTCGAAGCGCAGCCTCGACGCGGTGGGCGAGACCGTGTACGAGCTCCTACGAAGCTTCTAGCGTCGCGATCCGGCGCCGGATGTCGTCGCGGATGAGGCGCACCTCGTCGATCGACAGGCCGATCGGGTCGCGCAACTCCCAGTCGACATAGCGCTTGCCGGGGAGCACCGGGCACGCGTCCTCGCCACAGCCCATCGTGACGACGACGTCGGCCCATTCGACGTCCTCCTGCGTGATCCCGCGCGGAACGCGTCCCGAGAGGTCGATGCCGAGCTCTCGCATCGCCTCTACGACCTCCGGGTGCAGCTGCGCCTCGGGCCGGGAGCCCGCCGAGCGTGCCTCGTACCCGGCCTGCTTCGCGAACGCTTCGGCCATCTGTGACCGGCCGGCGTTGCCGATGCAGACGAAGTACAGCCTCAATTCATCGGGATTTCGGCCAGCACGCGTGGCTCGATGCGGTCGAGGATCTCCTCGAGGCTCGGGCCGGTGACGGTGATGCCGTGGTTCCGGAGGCCGACGACGGCGTTGTCCGGATCGTCCTCCGCACGAACGAGGTCGGCCACGGCGCGGGCGAGCTCCTCCGTGCCGCAGGGGTAGTTGACGTCCGTCGCGTCGATCCCGTCCACCCACGCGTGCACGTGGACGATCGCGCCGACGCCGGGATGCTCCTGGTAGATCATCCAGTGCTCGATC